>JBOGYU010000005.1:0-33660 GCA_050696935.1 Solirubrobacteraceae bacterium
CCTCGCGGGCGAGCGCGAGCACCGCCACGCCGAGCGCCACGAGGCCGAGCAGCGCCGCGGCGAGGCCGAGCGCCAGCCACTCCTCGGCGGTCAGGTCGCTTCGGGGCAGCAGCGGCAGCGCTGCGAAGGCGGCGGCCAGCAGGGCGGTGCGTGCGACCGACCTGCGAGAGACGCGGCCGCGGGAGCCGAAGCACGCGCACGGCGCCCCGCCGCGGCCGCTCATCAGCACGGTGGCCTGCGCCGCGGCGAAGATGGCGAGCAACCCGGCGGCCGCGTACGCCGCCGCGTCGACCCCCGCGCCCACCGCCACGGCCAGTCCCGCCTCCAGCACCACGAGCGCTCTCCACACGGCCGTCTGCGAGCGCCGGATCCCGTACGTGGCCAGCGCCGCCCGCGCCCCGGGGCCGTCGACCAGCTTCAGGACGGCGGAGGCGAGCAGGACGAGCCCGAGGACCAGGCAGGCGACGACCGACGGCATTGGCGCGCCGAAGGTAGCGCATGCCGCAGCGGCGCCCGCTGGCAGGGCTGCCACAAACACTTACGACAAAAACACTTCGCTCATAAAAACTAGTTCTGCTATAAGTCTTTCTGCATGCCCTTCTTCAACCGGACAGACGACCTCGCAGCGCTGCGGGACGCCTGGGACGCGGCGAGCTCCAGCGGGCAGTTCTTCGTCGTATGGGGTCGCCGGCGGGTGGGCAAGACCGAGCTGCTCAACGAGTTCGCGCGGGGGAAGCGCGCGCTCTACTTCGAGGCCACCGACGCGACCGAGGCGACCCAGCTGCGCAACCTGTCCGAGGAGCTCGCCACGGTGAGCGGGAACAGCCTGTATCGCGAAGCGCCGTTTCCGAGCTGGACCGCGGCGCTCGAGGGGATCGCGCAGTACGTGGGCGACCAGCGCACCGTGGTCGTGCTGGACGAGTTCCAGTTCCTCGCCACACGGCAGCGAGAGCTCGCGACGCTGCTGAGCACCTGGCTGCGCAGGACCGGGCGCCGCCTGCCGCTGCTGTTCGTGATCGCGGGCAGCGAGGTCGCCTTCTTCAGCGGGCAGGTCCTGGCCGGTCAGCTCTACGGCCGCCGAACCGGACAGCTACGGGTCCGGCCGTTCTCCCACACCGACGCCGCTGCGTTCGTCCCGGGCTATTCGCCGGAGGACAAGGTGCGCACGTACGCGGTCTGCGGCGGCATGCCCTACTACCTGACCACGTTCAGCGACGAGCATCCGCTCGAGGAGAACATCCTGCGGAACGTCCTGTACCGGGGCGGACTGCTGCACGAGGAAGCCGAGCTGCTCCTGCGCCAGGAGCTTGCCGACCCCCTCAACTACTTCTCCGTCCTCGAGGCCATCGCGCGCGGCGCCACCCGCACCTCCCAGATCGCCGACAGGACCGGCCTCCGGGTGTCGCAGGTCAGCCAGACGCTCCGGACGCTCGAGCGCCTCGAGCTCGTGGAGCAGCGGCGGCCCGTCACGGCCGGCCCGCGATCGTCGAAGACCTCGTGGGCGATCCTCGACGGCTTCCTGAACTTCCACTTCCGGTTCGTGGAGCCGTATCGCTCACGTCTGCGCACGCGCGAGGATGCTCAGGCACACCTCCGAGCCACCGTGCTGCCGCGGCTCGATCACTTCGTCTCCAAGCCCGCGTGGGAGCTCATCTGCCAGCAGCACCTGCTGCGCGCGGAAGGTGCCAAGGCCGCGGGTCCCTGGTGGGGCCAGGTGAGGGTCGAGGCGAGGCGGACGGAGGAGCGCGAGGTCGACGCGGTGGCCATCGACGCCGACGGGCGGGTGACGGCGCTGGCGAGCTGCAAGTGGACGAACGCGCCGCTGAGCCGGAGCGAGGACGCGTTCCTCGGCCGCATGGCGGCGCACATCCCCGGCGCGGACGCCGTCGAGCGCCACTACTTCTACTCCCGCAGTGGCTTCGACGACGGCTTGAAGCGCGTCGCCGACGCGGATCCCGACCGCTACAGGCTCTTCACGCCCGCCGACCTGTTCGAGTAGAGCGGCTCCTCAGCGGAAATGCTCGGCGAGCGTTGCGGGCAGCCGGTCGAAGTCGTCGGCCAGCTCGATCTCGCCGCGCAGCGCCCCGAACGCCTCGGCCACCGGACGGCGGGGCTGCAGCGCGACAAGTCGGGCGACAGGACGGCCCGAGCGCTGGATGATGACCTCCTCGCCGCCTTCGGCCAAGTGGACCAGACGGGAGAGCTGATTCTTGGCCTCGTGCATTCCGACGCGGACCATGGCGGTACGGTAGCTCGCCGCCACCGTCAGCGGACGCAAGGTGCGCTACAGCTTCAAGGCGACGACGTACGGAACCTGGGACATGGACAAGTCGGGCTTCATCTGGACGACGACCACGTAATGAGTTCTCGGAGACTCGCGGATCAGCCTCGCACGACCCGTGCACTACTGAGTGCTACCGTGTGCTACATGAGTCGTCCGATGAGTCTCCGTCTGCAAGAGACGACCATCGAGCGTCTCGGTGCTCGCGCCGAGCGGGTGCAGATGCCCCCACGCACTCTCGCCCAGCGCTACGTAGAGGAGGGACTGCGCATGGACGAGCATCCTCTCGTGCGGTTCGTCGAAGGCCCGGGGGGTCGTCGCGCCCGCTTGGTGGGCACCGGCATCGACGTCTGGGAGGTCGTCGCCGCAGTTCGGGACAACGACGGCGACGTGCGCGAGACTGCCGACCACGTTCAGTTGCCGCTTGGGCTGGTGCAGGCCGCCGTGGCCTACTACGGGGCCTACCGGGACGAGATCGACCGGTGGATTGAGCGCAACGAGCGCGAAGCCGCCGAGGCGCACGCCGCTTGGCTCGCGGGCCAGGCGGCGCTGCGGCGGTGAAGCTGCTGCTCGACGTGATGCTCTCGCCCGTGATCGCGCAGCAACTGCGCGAGCGTGGGCACGACGTGCAGGCCGTCACGGGTCACCCGCAGCACGAAGCGCTCTCGGACCGCGAGGTCATGGACCTTGCACGCGACGAAGGGCGCGCGGTCGTGACGAACAACCTCGTCGACTTCAGGCCTTTGCATCACGAGGCCGTCGCTCCTGGCGGACCGGGGCATTGGGGGATGGTGTTCATGCCGGGCAGCTACCGCCGCACCAAGGCGGACACGGGACGCATCGTCAAGGCGCTCGAAGCCAAGCTCGCTGAGTTCCCCGGCGACGGCGACCTTGCAAGTGGCGAGACCTGGCTCTGATCTGAGCAGAGGTGTCAGACCGAGGCCACCATCAGCTTCTCCCGGATGGATCAGGCGCCGGAGCGAAGAGCCCAGAGGAGCATCGAGGCGGGAATCGCCGCGTAGCGTTCCCTGAACGCGAGGAGGTCCCTGGTGGCGAGCACCACCGGGCGTCCCGGGAAGGCTCTGCTGACGCCTGCGGCGGTCCGGAGGTCCGGGTTCCTCCGGTACTTGACCTCCACCGCCTCGATCGCCGAGCGCGGTCCGCACGCGAAGTCGATCTCTCTTCCACTCTCCCAGGCGTGGATCGAGCGGGGCGCACTCCACGTCGTCACCTGATCGGCCGGGTCCTCGTAAGTCCGGTACAGCGCGGTCGCGACGGCGTTCTCGACCTGAGCGGGCTCGTCCGCCGGCAGGCCGGGAGCCTGGTCACGGGCGATCACGTAGAGGAGCGGGTCGGGGAAGTAGAGCTTCTTGTCCCTGGCCAGCGAGTTCGCGTCGGCGTCGTGCTTCCAGAAGTAGACGACGAGCGTCCAGTAGTTGCCGGCGAGGAACTCGACGTAGTCCCGGACGGTGTTGTAGTGGATCGGGCTCGGGCTCGGGCGTCCGCGCCTGCTCCCCGCGGGGATGCCCATCTCGCGCGCGATCTTGGACCAGTTGGTCTTCGAGGAAAGCGAGCGGACCATCTGCTCGAGCAGGCCCTGGAAGGCAGGCTCGCTCGCCCCCCTGCGCCGGACTTCCGTGATGAGCGCGTCATAGAGCACGCGCTTGGTCGAGCGCGACGGCTCGGCTGCGCCGCCAATCGCCTCTGCGACCGCGGCCGGCAGCCCACCGAACCGCAAGTACGTCGCAAGGCTCGCCTGCAGCGCAGGCAGGTGGAGCTCCGCGTCGTGCAAGACGGCGCGTCCGTCGTCGCTGACCAGCTCGGCCAGCGTGAGGCGGGGCGAGGGCGGCAGCGTCCCGTTCAGCGCCCGCGCGACGTTCGCGAAGTCGTGTGGCAGGACGAGGTGATCCTCGCCGCTGCCTCGTCGACCGGGCAGCCGCTCCTCGGTTCCCGCTCTCAGATCGATCGCCGACGAGCCCGTGCAGACGACGGCGTCGCCTCGGAGCGCGCCGCGCTCATACAGATCCTTGATCGCGCGCTGCCAATCCCTGACGACCGTTATCTCGTCGAGCAGCAGCACGCTGGGCCCGTCGAAATCAGCCAGGCGCTTGGCTTCGCGCACCGTCGACTCCAGCTCGGCGATCGGCTGTCCAGCGAGAAGGTCCAGCGATAGGTAGATCACGCTCCGGCCAGGCCTGCCGGCCGCCACGGCGTTGCGGACGATGAGCTTCAGGTCCGTCGTCTTGCCGACCTGTCGCGGCCCCCGGATGGTGTGGATGCCCCGCTGCGAGACGTCGAGACGCTCGACGAGATCGGCAGGGAGCCGGCGTGGCTGGCCGGCGAGCTCGACGAGGTGAGGGTCGGTCGCCTCCCAGCTCTCGGGACTCGTCCACCATGGATTCTGCTCAAGGATGTTCTCGCGTGAGAGCGCCATCCGGGAAGCGACTTTATCAATGTAGGCCACCTACTTCGCGGAATATTTAGCGAAATAGGGGGTGTAAACTGCGAAACCCCGTCCGACGCTTCCGCGGAAGTGCGATTGGCCGCGTCCCGACACGGGCGTCACTCGGTGCTCTCGCGCTCCAGCGCTTCCAGGGGCTTCGCTGATGACGGGACCGTGCGCCCACGTGCTTGCTCGATTTCGGTGGGGATGAACGGCGCGGTCGGGCCGAGCGCCGGGCGTGACAGCGGATCCTCGCCGGCGTCCGGCGTTCGGTCGTCAGGGCAGCCAGCGCACCTGGTTCGCGAGCGCGCGGATGTCGGGGCTTGCGTCCATGAGCTGTCGCAGACGCTCGACGTAGAGACCGATGCTGTGCTTGCCGCGAGGCATGCTGCTGTCCGATGTAAGCAACAGGCCGCAGAGATCCTGGCCCGACGCCGCCCAGCGAGTGACGAGCGGGAGGAAGTCGCGCGCGTTGTTGGTCAGCAGTGCGCGGTCGTCGGTTGCCGCGAGCTCGAGCAAGGGCTCGTCGTCTGTGCCCTTAGCCGACGCCCGGCCGCGCTAGAGCGCGCGGCCGTCCGCGACGTCGATCGCCCCGACACCCTCCGTCGGCGGCTCCCCGGTTGCCCGACGCTCGGTCGAGACGCCCGCTCGCCGACGGCCACCCGGTCTCGACCCGCATCGGCCGGGGACCATGGGATGCCGTCGAGCGGTTCCTGGCCGAGAGCGACGCGTTCGAGATAGACGAGTCGCTGCACAAGTTCTTCATGACCTTCAACCCGCGCGGCTACCTCAAACGCGTGTGCTGAGCTGAGGGCAGGTTGCCCGCTGCGCGACCGGCGTTCGGATCGCACTTGACATTCGCGCGCTCTCTGATTGTTTCCTGTGCGCAAACGTGCGATCTAAGGGCGATGCCCCTCTATACGATCAGAATCGGTTGAGCGGATCGGCCAACGAGCGGGTTGGCCTGGCCGCGGTCGACAAGGAGAGACACGGGGGGAGCGGGGAGAGCGATGAGTGCCAGACGCAGTTCTGCGATTGGCGTGGGTGCTGTCGGCCGTTCCGGCCCGGAGCGGGGCGAAGCGCGCATGTCGGGGGGTCGCACTCACGCTGGCTGTGGCGTTCGCGCTGGTGCCAGGGGCGTCGGCCCAGGCCGCGGGGTCCTCCGCTCTATCCGTCGGCGAGCTTCGCGTCGAGTCCCTCGACGCCCCGACGGGGATCGACGACCGGACTCCCCACCTGAGCTGGCGGCTCTCGGCGAACCGGCGGAACCAGGTTCAGCGTGCCTACCAGGTCCGCGTCGCCTCGAGCAGGCAGCTGCTCGCCGCCGGTCACGGCGACCTATGGGACAGCGGGAAGGTGACCTCGGACCGCTCGATCGACGTTCCCTATCGCGGCGAGCCGCTCGCGTCGCGCCAGGAGGCGCACTGGACCGTGCGCGTCTGGGACGAGAACGACCGGCCCTCCCGGTGGAGCGCGCCCTCGCGCTGGGAGATGGGTCTGCTGGATCCGGCGGACTGGTCGTCGTCGTGGATCTCCCACCCCGTCACCGATCCCACGTTCGATGGCGTGCGCTGGATCTGGCACGCTGCGGACGCGGAGCCGGTCGGAACCGTCGAACGCTTCTTCCGCCGTACGTTCTCGGTTCCGTCCGATCGTGAGATCGCCGTTGCCAAGGTGCTCGTCACCGCCGACAACGACGTCGATCTCCGCGTGAACGGCGACCGCGTCGTCGACACCGGCGAGCTGCCGCCGCACATGACCTCGGGATGGATGGCCGGGCAGCTTCTCGACGTGACCGACGGGGTCCGGCCGGGTGACAACGTGCTCGCCGCCCGCGTGGGCAACACAGGCACCGCGGCGGGTTTGATACTGCGCCTGCAGATTCGGTTCGCCGACGGCGAGACCCTCGCGATCGCTACCGACGAAGACTGGCGGTCGAGCGCCACCGCGGCGGATGACTGGGCCGCGCCGACGTTCGATGACAGCGCCTGGCCGCGGACGAAGGTGCTCGGTGAATACGGCATGGCGCCGTGGGGCGAGCGGGTGAGGGCGCCGCGGACGCCGGTCTACCTGCGCGACGATTTCGCCGTCGAGCAGGACGTGAAGCGAGCCCGTCTCTACTCCTCGGCGCTCGGTGTCTACAAGGTCTTCATCAACGGCCGGCCGGTCGGCGACGAGGAGCTGGCCCCGGGATGGACGGATTACCGGCGGAAGGTGCCATACCAGACCTACGACGTCACCGAGCTGCTGCGGCGAGGCGACAATGGCATCGGGGCGACCGTGGCCGAGGGCTGGTACGGAGGAACCCTATTCGGCGGCCACCGGTACGGGGATTCGCTGGCATTCAACGCTCAGCTCGTGGTCGAGTATGCGGACGGCTCGCTGCAGCGGGTGGGAACCGACTCGGGATGGCGCACCGGGTACGGGCCGATACAGAGATCCCAGATCTACGACGGGGAGATCATCGACGCCCGGCAGGAGCGGTCCGGCTGGCACCGAGCCGGCTTCGACGATCGCGACTGGCTCCCGGCGCGGGTCCGGACCGACGTCTCGCCGCAGCTCGTCGCAGCCGAGTCGCCGCCGCTCCGGGTGGTGCGAGAGCTGCAGCCGAAGTCGGTTCGAGCAGATCGCGCCGGACACGTACCGGTTCGATCTTGGTCAGAACTTCTCCGGACGGGTCCGCCTCGCGGTCGCCGGCCCCGCCGGCACTCGGATCGAGCTCAGGCACGCCGAGCGGGTGAACCGCGACGGTACGACGTACTTCGGCAGCTTGCGTCAGGCCGCCCAGACCGACACGTTCATCCTCCGCGGCACCGGTCGGAAGGAGGTCTTCGAGCCGAGCTTCACCACGCACGGGCTCCGCTACGTCGAGGTGCATGGCTTCCCGGGCACCCCCGAGCCAGAGGACCTCGTGGGTCGCGTCATCACCGCGACCGCGCCGCGAGCGGGCGCGTTCTCGACGTCCGACGCGAGGCTCGACGCCATACAGGAGACGATCGAGTGGGGTCAGCGCTCGAACTTCACGACGGTGCCCACCGACTGTCCCCAGCGCGACGAGCGACTCGGGTGGACCGGGGATGTGGCCGGATATGCCCCCACGGCGACCTACAACGCCGACGTGTCGAGGTACCTCGGCAAGTGGCTGAGGGACCTGCGGGAAGCGCAGGAGCCGGACGGAGCGGTCGCGAGCGTCGCGCCGCGCGTGTACAACGGCGCGAACGGTGGCGAGGGCGTCTCGGGGTGGGGTGACGCGATCGTGACCGTGCCGTGGACCCTCTACGAGCGCTACGGCGACAAGGACGTATTGGCGGAGCACTACACGGCCATGGAGAACTGGATCTCCTACCTGCAGGCGCACAGCGACGGCCTCCTGCGACCGGACAACGCCTACGGTGACTGGCTGGCCGTCGAGGCGTCGCCGCGACCTGTCGTGAACACCGCCTACTTCGGCTACAGCACGAGCCTGATGGTCAAGATCGCGCGTGTGCTCGGCCGGGAGGCCGACGCCGCTCGATACGAGCAGCTCCATTCGCAGATCGGCGAGCGCTTCACGGACGCCTACCTATCGTCCGACGGCACGATCGAGGGCGACACGCAGGCCGTCTACGTCCTCGCACTCCAAGCCGATCTGCTGCCCGCCGCGCTGCGACCGGCAGCGGAACAGCGCCTGCTGGCGGACATCGAGGAGCATGACTTCCATCTGACCACCGGATACATAGCCACCCCGTTCCTGCTGGAGGTGGTCACGTGGGCGGGCCGCGTCGACGTGGCCTACGAGATCGTGGAGCAGGAAACGTACCCGGGCTGGCTCTACATGCTGCGCCAGGGTGCAACGACGTGGTGGGAGCGTTGGAACGCGGTCAGGCCTGAAGCAGGCGACGCCGGGGGTTCCCTCAACCACTTCGCCCTGGGCTCCGTCGGGGATTGGATGTACCGAACGGTGGCGGGCATCGCTCCCGACGCCGACGCGCCCGGGTACAAGCACAGCATCATCCACCCGCGGCCGGGCGGCGGGCTCACCCGTGCCGAAGGCTCCCTCCGTACCCGCTATGGAGACCTGACCAGCAGCTGGAGGCTGCGCGGGAGGACATTCCACCTGGATGTCGAGGTGCCGGGGAACACGACCGCCACCGTGTATGTACCTGCCGACGACGCGAGAAAGCCGGCGGCTTCGGGCGGCGCCAAGCCGGCGCGGATCGACGACGGCTTCGCGGTCTACGAGGTGGGTTCGGGCCGCTGGTCGTTCATTGGCCACCGCGACGAGCAGTCGCCTCCTCGGCGGGAGCAGGTGTCCGTGCTCGCCCCGACCGGCAGCGTGCCCGTGCTCCCGGGCGAGGCCGCAACGACGAGCTTCGAGCTCTACAACTGGGCTGACGACAGGGTGACCGTCCGCCCGTCGGTCACCGCGAGCGACGGCTTCAGCGCCCGTATGGAGGGACGGACGGTCACGATCGAGCCGCGCCAGAGCGTGTCTGTGCCGGTCGAGATCGACCGCACCCACTCGAACGCCGCCGACGGGACGGTCACGATGTCGGTCGGCGACAGGAGCGCAGTGGTCGAGTTGGACGCGACCGACAACTGGGCCCGGGCGGCCACGATGACCGCGTCCAGCACGCATTCCGGCCAGCCATGGTCGCCGGCGCGCACGAACGATGGCCGGACGGAGTCACAGACGGACTACAGCCTCTGGAACTCGGGAGACGGTTGGAACGACGCCACCAGAACCGTTTGGCCCGACACGCTTACCGGGACCTGGCAGCGGCCGGTCAGGGTGGCGAGGGTCCGGGTGTTCACGATCGACGCGCCGCAACAGCCGGCGCCCGGCTACGGGCTTCGCGATTACGACGTCGAAGCCCTCGTCGATGGGACGTGGCAGGCGGTGGCGTCGGTACGCGACAACACCGACGCCATCATCGAGAGCACCTTCGAGCCGATCGAGACCACAAGCGTGCGTCTCAAGATCTTCGACAGCAACGATCACGCGTACAGCCGAGTCATTGAGTTCGAGGCCTACGCATCGTGAAGAGAGAAGGGCGATGCGGTCGGCCGGGTTCGGCGTGAAGGCGGCGACGGTGGCGCCCGAGGGCGCGGACGACGTCGGCTCTCCGAACCGGATCCTGCGCGAGGCGGGCGGCGGGAAGGTGATCGTGCGCACGGGGCGGCGGATCCCTGGCGGAATATGACGGGGAGGCAATAGCGGATGCGGCACGCTGGGCAACGATCACGAGCGGCCGGTGGCCGCTTGCTGTCGGGCCGTGCTGGAGGTGGTGGCCGGCGTCGCGTGACGACTTGGGCCACCTGCGCCGGGTGAAAAGTGGGCCGGCTGAAGCGTCCGGTGGTCCGGGTTGCCTGAGCTCGTGTTGCGCAGAGCGAGCTCGGGAGGAGCGAGGTGGTCGGGGTGGAGCAGTGGCCGGAGGTGCGGCGGCTGTTCTTCTTGCCGAGATGATCGACCGAACATCTGAGGCATCGCTGACGCTGCCCAGGAAGGCCCCCAATCTCGCTCGATGCCAATGAGACGATCTTCGCCGCGATTGAGGCCGGTGATGAGGGTGCCGCGTGCGAGGCCATGCGGGCGCACGTCCGGACCTCGGGCGGAAGCGTCACCGACGCAGCGCGCGGCTAAGCCACGCGGCGAACAACGGGCGGCGGAGCGCCCTTGAGTCCCCGCTCCGAGACGGTGACTGCGTCGTGCCCGGTACTTCGGAGTTGGACGGCGATTTCGTTGGCGTAGTGCTCGTCGAGCAGCAGCTTCACCCGAGCATCCGCTCCGAGCGCTCCCACCGCTCGCGCTCGCGCCGCTCGAACTCGCGCTGCTGCGCCCGGTGCTGGTCGACTTCCTCGGTGAAGTCCGCGTAGTAGTCGGCTGCCGCTCGAACATGGTGCTCGGGTAGTCCCAGATACTCTGCCGCCGCGGCGACCGAGTTCCTGCTCTCGCCCACCGTGTCGACGACCTGCCAGACGTAGAGGCGAGTCCCGACCAGCGCGGGACGCCGGAGGCCTGCCGCCCCCTCGTGAAAGGTGATGAGCGGATGACGCTCGGTGCGTAGCCCTTCGTCCAATGGCCGCTCCACCAAGCCGTTCCGCGACTCCTGAAGCTCATCAGCACGTTCGTCGAGCAACTTCATCGTCCGCGCGGAGAGGCGAAACGGCCTCTGCACCGACGCGCCGATGCCCGTGTCCTTGCGTGTCCTCGGTGCATTTGTGACCCAATGTTTCACAAGCTCACCAAGGCCCGCACCGGCCGTAACCGTCGGTGAAGCCGTGCCGCTCTTGGTGCCAGGCGGCCACGCCGACGAGCGGTAGGGAGAGCAGCAGGCCGAGCCATCACGTCGCGTCGGCGTAGCAGACGAAGTAGGCGACTGGCGCAGCGAGCGCGAGCCGCCATGCGGGCAGCCAGGTCAGACCCCCGACCCGGGGCTGCTCCCGCATGAGGAGAGTGCGGCGACGGACGTACATCCGAAAATCGCCGCGTATCGACGTCGTGGGCCGTACCGCTGGCCAGCCGGTGATCGCCAGACCGTCCCGCCTGGCCAGCGATCCCCAACCGAACGGCTCTCTGATCAGCACGCTGTGTCGGCCTCGCCGGCTGCGCCGGCTCGCACCCTCCCACATCAGGTTCTCTCTTGAGGGTCAGATGCCGGGCGGCTCGTCTGTGGCCGGTGGGGGCGCCCAAAGGAGCATGGCTTCGACGCCGAGGTCGAGGTCCATCTTCTCGCCGGCCGAGAGGGAGACACACGCGTCGGCGGCGATCGCACGCCGGCGGGCGCGGAGCGCGGCCTCCTCGCCGCGGGGTGGGCGCGGGCAGGCGGCGATCCGGCGGCCATCGGGACGCCGGAACGTGAAGCGGCCGTCTTTGTGGCGGTCGACGGTGTAGCCGCCCTCGTGCAGGAGGCGGTGGTGGTGGCGGCAGACATGGATGAGGTTGGGCAGGCTGGTTGGGCCGCCGTGCGCCCAGTGCTCGATGTGGTGGGCGTCGACGAACCGGCGGGCGCCGCAGCCGGGGAACCGGCAGCCGCGGTCGCGGGCCGCGAGCGCCCTCCGCAGCGCCGGCGGGATCGAGCGGGTCTTGCGGCCGACGCTCAGCGGCTTGCCGGCGCGCTCGAGCAACGGGACGATCGCGGCGTCGCACGCCAGTCGCCGGGCGGTGTCGGCGGCGAGCGGCGCGTCGGCGTCGAGCTCGCAGGTCTCGCCGCGCTCGGTTCCGCGCAGCGTGGTGGTGTCGACGTGCACGACCACCTGGTAGCGGTCGCCGCCGGTGCGCTCTGCCTCCTCGCCTGCAGCGAAGGCGTCGGCGAGCAGCACGAGCGCGTCCGCGCGGGCCTCGCCGGCCGTCGCGTCCGACGCTTCCGCGGAAGCGGGCCGTTCCGCCGGCTTGGCCTCATGCGCTTCCGCGGAAGCGGGGTTCTCAGACGATGCGCCGCGATCGGGGTCCGGCGCTTCCGCGGAAGCGGTTCTGTCAGAAGACGCGGAGGAATCCTCGCCGGGCGCTTCCGCGGAAGCGGGCTCGGCGGTCTCCCGGAGCCGGTCGCGGGCGGCCTCCAGCGCCGCGACCACCAACGCGCCCTCCTCGGCGGGCAGCCGGCCCCGCAGCATCAGCGAGCCGTCGTCGTCGTGGCTCCACGTCAGCCACCGACCGGGCCGCTCACCGCGCGCCACCTGCTCTATCGCCACCGCGCCGCGGTACGCGCGCACGAGCCGCTCGAGCTGCGAGGCAGTCGCGTGCCGCGCCAGGTTGAGGAGGTCCTGCTCGCGCTCGACGTTCTCCACGCGCGTGAGAGCGCGCACCTTCGAGTAGCTCAGCTGTCCCTCGGCGAACGCCGCCCGGATCAGCGGCAGCTCCTGCAGGCGATGCGCGACGCGGACATGCTCTCGCGCCGACACGGGCCCGACCCCGCACCGCCACGACACCCAGTGCGCGCACGACTGGCAGCCCCACTGCCCCCAGCCCTCGCGACGGTCGAACTCGGCGAGCAGGCACAGCCACCGGCAAGTCGCCGCATGGATGTGGGAAGCCAGCTCGGTGATCTCGCGCTCCAGCGCTTCCAGAGATCGTGGTGTTGATGATGTCGAGTCTTGCGAACACATGTTCGTATGGTATGGCCACCACCGGACGCCGCCCGCTGCTCAGACCACGCCCTCAGCCGCGCTGGAATCCTCCGGTGACGGCAAGGGCATGGGGGTTGATTGCGGCGGTGTCGCTGCTCTGGGGCAGCTTGTTCCCGCTGATCAAGGTCGCCGTGACCCGATCTTCGTCGCGGTCCTCGCCGTCTGGTTCGACGCCTCCGGGCGGGTGCGCGGGATTCGGCCCGCCGGGCTTGCGATCGGGATCGCCGGCGTCGCGGTCCTGCTCGGCCTCGACCTGAGCGGCGAGGCCGCCGAGCTCGCCGGCGCCGGCATGGTCCTGCTCGCCAGCCTCTGCTTCGCCGTCGCCGCCCTGTTCTACAAGCGGTCGTTCGAGGAGGCCGAGCCGATGGGCGTGGTCTTCGCGACGCTGGCGATCGCGCCCGTCCTCGTCGCTCCCGCCGCCCTGGCCACGCTCCCGAGCGAACTCCCCTCGTTCAAGGCGAACAGCGCCCTCGTGGTCCTCGGGCTGGCCAACACGGGCGTCGGCTTCTGGCTCTTCTATGCGCTCATCGACCGCACCGACGCGGGCGGGGCGTCGCTCATCACCTACGTGATCCCCGCCGTCGCGACGCTGCTCGGGGTGGGCGTCGCGACCGGGTGAGCGCGGAGCGGACGAGTTCGACGAACGTCAGGCTCGCGCGCCCGATGCTGCCCACGACCCTCCAGCAGCCTCCTGTCGGGAAGGTGAGTCCGGCTGCCTGGAAGCCGGTCGAGCCGTACCCACCGGGAACGTCCGCCCGCAGCGGCGGCGCCGAGGCGTCAACCCGCTTGCCTTCGATGCCCAGCTGACCCTCCACCGCACGCCACCACCCGAGCTTCGCCACGATCGAGCCGTCGGGCATGACCTTGGCAAGCTCGAGCCGTCCGGCAGGCGGCCGGCGAGCAGCTTGCCGTTCGGCCAGCGCGCCACGGCGAGGGAGCCGTTGCCGTAGTTGAAGCCCTCGCTCCCGACCGGCACCTTGCCGCACGGACGGGTCACGGGGCAGGGCCCGGCGGCGTGAGACGCGGGAGCCGGCTTCGGCTCGCTCGACGCCGGGGCCGCGCCCTCCGTCTCTGACCCGCCGCAAGCAGCGAGCGTCACCGCCGCCATCGCCGCGAGCGTCAGCCTGGTCATGCATCGACGCTACGCCCGCGGCCCGGCGCCGCTTCACGGGCCACGGCGTCATCACACCGCCCCGCACGACCAGAGCTGACTTCCGGACCTCCGTCCAGATATGTGAGCGAGCCTCAGCAGCGGCGCTGCGGCCGGTTCTCTCCCGGCACGAGGCACAGCGTCCGCGAGCGCGGAAGCTTCGACCGGCGCATCGTGAACCGCACCACCTTGCCGATCGAGTCGGCGTCGAGGATCCGGACCTCGAGGCGAGCGCGTGGCTTCAGCCTGCGCGTGCGCACCGGCTTGCGAATGTTGCGCACCTCGGCGCCCCGCGGCGCCCGGAACCGGCGGACCTTGCGGAAGCAGCCACGCCGCTTGCCGCCTCGGCAGCGCAGCTGGATCCGCGCGCCCTCCGGCACCGCGAGCACCCTGAGCCGCTTCACGCGCGTGCGGCGACCGCGGACGGTGAACGTGCTCTGCACGGGGGAGAAGATCCTGGCGAACGGTGCGTCACCATTCAGGCAGTCCTCGTCGAGCTCGTTGCCGGGCTTGTCGATGAAGCCGGGCCGGCGGCGCGCGTCGCGATCGTCGCAGTCGGCGGGCGCCGGCACGCCGTCGGCGTCGACATCGGGCATCAGGTCGCGCGATGCCTGCACGGTCTCGCAGTTACTGACCGTGTCGAACTCGTCGATGATCGCCAGGTCGTCCCCCGAGCCGCAGTCGATGCGATCCTGGGCACCGTCGCGCGCCTCGACACGGTCGTTCCCCGGGCCGGCGTCCACGACGTCGGGGCCACCGCCGGGATTGATCACGTCCCCGTTGTCGAGCGCGACGATGTCATTCGGTCCGCTGCTGCCGGTGATCGTGTCGGGGCCGACGCTGCCGATGACGTTCTCGACGTCGCCGGCGATGGTGTCGCCTTCGCCCGGCTCGCCGTCGTCGCCTTCGACGCCGTTCAGGGAGATCGACACCGGCTGCGAGCCGTTCTTGTCCTCGTAGGAGACCGTGTCGAAGTCGTCGCCGCCCTCGAGCCGGTCGGCTTCGGTACCTCCGATCAGGACGTCGCGACGTCCCGCTCCGCGGAGCGTGTCCTTTCCGGCCTCGCCGTCGAGCGTGTCCGCTCCGTCGCCGCCATCGAGGATGTCGTCGCCGGCGCCGCCGCGCAGGGCGTCCTTGTCCGCGTCGCCGTTGAGGGTGTTGACCCCGGATCCGCCGGTGATCGTGTCGTTCCCGGGGCCACCGGATGCCGTTCCGCTGAAGGTGAGGTTTGCGGAGTCGTTGCCGCTCCCGAGGTCCAGTTCGCTGTTGGAACACGATGTCGTCGCGCTGTCGTCGCCGCCCCCGGCTGTCAGGACGAGCCTCGACGCAGCAAGGAAGCAGCGCGCGTCGACCGTGTCCGCGTTCCCCGACCCGTTGATGACGTTCGTCGCCGGAATCGGATCGCAGTCGTAGCTGCCGCCGGTCCCGTCATCGGTGCAGTCGCCCGGCACCGGAGGCTCGAACGTCTGCGGCGACGAGATCCCGTAGTTTTCCGGCGGGACGCATCCCGGGAAGAAGCAGAAGAAACGGAAGGCGCTGTACTCGATGGTGGCGCCGTCTTCGTCCGCGCCGACGGTCAGCGTGGTGCCGTCGTAGGTCAGCGAGCTCTGGGCGCTCGCGACGCTCGGAGCTGTCAGCGCGACGACCGCGGCCAGGACGGCGATGACGCCGACATGCGTCCGGCGCTGAGGGCGGCTGGCCGCGCGAACGCGGTTCCGTGCCTCGGGTCGATCCTTGACGTGCGCGATGAAACCAAGCACAAGCGCCTCCTGGCAGCTTCCATTCCGGCTCGGCGTTGTCCGCGAGCGTGAAGACGCTAGTCGCGGCGGGTCGAGGAAGTCAACCCGCCGCTCTCGCCATGGGCATCGCGACCCCGCGGGTCAGCAGCGCCGCTGCGGCCGCTTGGCGCCCGGCGGCAGGCATCGATCCGTGGTCTTCGGCTTCTTGGCGCTCCGGATCTTGAGGATCTTCACCGCGCCGATGCGCCCGCGGTGCGTGACGGTCACCGTGATCGTCGTGCCGGCCTTCAGCCTGACCTTGGTGTACCGGTTCAGCTTCACGGTGCCTCGGGCGCGCTTCTTCGTGAAGGCCTTTCGCGCCTTCCCCCGGCACTTCTTCTTCTTGAACTTGCACTTCACCCTCACGGTGGACCCGCGGGGAACGCCCTTGACCGACAGGGTCAGGAGCCTCGTATAGCGACTGAACGCCGCGTAGTCGCGCGCGAGCGTCACGACGATCGGCCGGAACGGGGTGGCCACTCCGTCGCAGTTCTCGTCGATCGTGTTCCCGCGAATCTCCTGCGCACCCGGCCGGATCGCGGCATTTCCGTCGTTGCAGTCCTGGCCGGCGAAGAACCCGTCGCCATCGGCGTCGAGGCCGCCGCCCCCGCCACCGCCGCCCCCTCCGCCACCTGGAGGCGGTGGCGCAGGCGTAGGTTGCCGAACGTCGACCGTGACCGTCGCGATATTGGAGGTCACGCCTTTGGCGGTCCCCCTGTAATCGAACGAGTCGCCACCGCTGTAGTTGGCGAACGGACTGTAGAACACGGTTCCCTCGCCCTGGTCGATCTCTCCTAGGAGGCCGGCGGTGGGGTTCGCGACCTTGGCGAGAGCAATCGTGTCGTTATTGGGGTCAGAGCACTCGAGATTCACCTGCGTCGCGGTGTTGTGGGGTACCGTGACCGAAAGGTCCTCGCACGTGGGCGCCAGATCTCGCTGGAATGTCACAAGACTTGAGCTGCCCGAGAAGCCTCCGTAGAGGTATGCGTTGTCCGGGGTGAACTCAAGTGCCCCGATACCACTGACCGGGCCGTTCTGGCAGCCGCCCGCACCCCCGGTGTTCATGCACGCCTCTGAACCCGACCGCTGCGTCAGGCTGCCGTTCGCGCTGCGGCGGAAGAAGCTCATCGGGCCGAAATTGCTCACCGCGAGGTCACGGCCATCAGGCGCGATGGCTCCGTACGAGAGCCCGAACCCGCCTCCGAGGTTGGCGGGCGTGCATCCGGGATGGCTACCGTTGCAGGACTGGGGAGTCAGTGTTCCGTTCACGTTGCGTTGGTAGACTCGGATGTTGTTGCCGTTGAAGGCGTAGACGTTCTTGCCGTCCGAACTCGTCATGACGTGGCGAATATCGTTCAGGGTGGCGTCCGCGGTACAGCCGGCGGCGCCTCCTACGCCGAAGCACTGCTGTTGAACGAGCGCGCCGGTGTCAGGATCGCGGCTAAAGCTAATGATCGTTCCCTGGAAGAAGCCGCCCGAGTAGACATTCAAGCCGTCGGGGCTGACGCTCGGGCCAATCATGGGACCGACGGCGGGGGCGATCGTGCACGAGCCCCCCGACCCGTCGGAGCTGAGGCAACCGGTCGGGTCGTTGCGCTGGAGTAGTGCGCCGGTCTCGGTGTTCCGAACGAGGACTACGAGCACGTTGGCGAAGTCGGATGTGACGTAGAGATTCTTGCCGTCGGGCGAGATGTCCAGGTTCAGCGGCGCGCTGATGAAACGACCGTCGGTGCACTCCCCGCCGGTGCCGGTGTCGCTGATGCACCCCGCCTGAACCAGGCCGCCGTTGGCTTGAACTGCGAATGTCGCAACCGCGTTCGAGGCCCGGCTCACGACGTAGACGTTCTCTCCATCCGGGCTGATCTTCACGCCGAACGGGTCATTGAGCGCCTTGCCATCGACACAGGCTCCCCCCGTTCCGGTCTCGCTGATGCATCCCGCGCCACCCGAACGCCGGGTTAGTGCGCCGGTCGTGCGGTTCCGGTCGAAAATGAGGACTGCGTTCGTGGCCCGGGCGACCCCATACGCCATCCGCCCGTTGGGGCTGATAGTCACGTCACCCGCTCCGTTCATCTCGGTCGCGCTGCTGCAGAGCCCCCCGGATCCGTTGTTACTTACGCAGTTCCGCAGCGTAATCGCGCCTTCCGTGGCGGATGCGGGCGCTGCACCGATGCTCATGGTGATGGCCGATGCCGCAACGAGCGCGCCGCAGGTAAGCCTGCGGCGCGTGAACCGGGCTCGGCGCCACAGGCTCCCGGCCATCGAGGGCGGGACGACTGGTTGCACAACTGCCTCCTGGAGCTCCGTTCCGTGTGTGGTCCGCGGATTCGACCGCGGCGCGACGCTAACCCGGCAGAATGGCGAAGTCAACAGCGCGAGCCACGACTGGACGAACGTCCGTTTCCGCTGGCACTGCGCTCGGGTGCGCTCTCGGGCGTGACGGGCTTCGCCGTCGTGTCCGCGAGAGCAACGAGCCAGGCGGCCGAGCACGGCGACGGCTCGACGGTTGGCAATACATCGCCGGCTTCGATCAGCACGCCTGGCGCGGCCGGCTCTGTCGTGCCGAGCGGGTAGGTGGCGGCGCCCGGCCGCACATACACGCTCTCCTACCGCGCCGGGCCAGCGCGGGCAGCCTGTCGCCGTGCTGACGCCGCATGGGGCGTTAGGCGTCATCTCGCGTCACGCGCGCCGCTCCTCGGATGGGGACCCGGGCGACGAGCATTCGGTCGAAGGCGTCGCGACGATGCCCCCAGAGACCCCGACGGCGGGCGTGAGCGGTGCTCACGGACAGCCCTGACCGCCCGCAAGCTCCGCCGCGGCGCGCACCGCTCCGTCGCACGCTCAACGCCGACATCGACGCCTGGGTCAAGAACTGGAACCAGGACCCCAAGCCCTACGTGTGGACCAAGACGGCCGACGAGATCCTCGACAACCTCGCCTCATACTGCAACACAATTAACGCCTCGGGACACTAGGCGCAATGGATTCAGGCCTAGGCGGGGAAGGAGCCGGGCAGCTCGCGCCTCACACGGTGATGACGACCTTGCCGCGTGCGTTGCCTTCTCTCATGTACCGGATGGCTTCGGGGACCTCGCTCAACGGATAGGTCCGATCGATGACCGGAGTGATCTTCCCTGCTTCGATGAGCTCCTTGAGGGCGAGCATGTCCTCGTGGTTCTCCGAGGAGACGAACGTGCGCAGCTTCTGGCCGATGAACCGGGACAGGACCAGCGCCCGGACCTGGCGATCGCTGCCGCCGAGCCACCGTCCGCCGGTCTCGCCTCCGACGATGACGAGCGTCCCCTTCGTGGTGAGCGCGCGGCGCAGGCGTGACAAGGACGAGTTCCCGCCGATGTCGAGGATCAGGTCGTACG
Organism: Solirubrobacteraceae bacterium; assembly: GCA_050696935.1. Taxonomy (GTDB): domain Bacteria; phylum Actinomycetota; class Thermoleophilia; order Solirubrobacterales; family Solirubrobacteraceae; genus DASSUW01. The sequence goes on from JBOGYU010000005.1 coordinate 19,133, forward strand.
GCTGCTCTCCCTCCGCGAAGTCCTCGTGCGTGTAGTCGATGACGCGGTCGGCACCGATGGATCGGACCATGTCCACCTTCGTCGTGCTGCACACGCCAGCGACCTCAGCCCCGAACGCCTTTGCCAGCTGCACGGCGTAGGTCCCGACGCCTCCCGACGCACCGATGATCAGCACCTTTTGGCCCGGCTCGACCCGCCCGTGGTCGCGCAGGGCTTGCAGGGCCGTCAAGCCGGAGATGGCGACCACGGCCGCCTGCTCGAACGTTAGGTTCGCCGGCTTGGGCGCCAGCTTGCGCTCGGGAGCGCGCGCGTACTCGGCGTATGAGCCCTTGGCGATGCCGAACACCTCGTCGCCTGGCTGGAACCTGGTCACGTCGCCGCCGACGGCCTCCACCACGCCGGCCACGTCCGTGCCCGGAACGGGGGTCTTCGGTGCCCGGAGCCCGTAGCCCGCGAGGCGTATCGGGTACGGCAGGCCCGCCATGACGTGCCAAACGCCCTGATCCAGGCCGGCCGCGTGCACGCGTACCAGCACCTCGTCGTCTCCGACCACCGGCTTGTTGAAGTCCCTGAGCTCCAGGACGTCAGGTGAGCCGTACGTGTCTTGGACGATCGCCTTCACGTGTCTCGTCGATCCACGCCATCGATTATCCGTTGTGCATCGCTCCGCTGCCGGTCAGTCTGATTGGTAGCGTACACGCCTGCGGAACGGTAGTGTAAGAGCGCGCGGATTGGTAGTCTAGGACCGTGACCGGGCGAGATGGCTACAGGCGCCGCATCGTTGATGGCGAGCTCGACGACCTGATGGCGCATCTCCCGGCGCTCGTGCTCGAGGGAGCGAAGGGCGTCGGTAAGACGGCCACGGCTACGCGTCGGGCGGCGACCGTTCACCGCCTTGACGACCCCGCTGAGCGTGAGGTCGCGTCTGCCGACCCTTCGCGGCTCGTGGACGGCAACCCACCGATCCTGATCGACGAGTGGCAGCGCGTCCCGGAAACGTGGGATCTCGTTCGAAGGGCTGTCGATGACGGCGCGCCCGCCGGTCGCTTTCTCCTTACGGGCTCCGCGCTCCCTGCAGAGCTTTCGACCCACTCCGGCGCCGCACGCATCGTCACCTTGCAGATGCGGCCGATGTCACTGGCGGAACGCGGCGTGGCTGCGCCCACCGTCAGCCTTGCGACGCTCCTGTCCGGGAGCAGGGCAGCCGTCGACGGCCACACCGATCTCCGGCTCTCGGATTACGTCGAGGAGATCCTGGCTTCGGGGTTCCCCGGGCTGCGCGCGTTCTCGGGCCGTCCACTTCGCGCCCAGCTCGACGGCTATCTGCGACGGATCGTCGATCGCGACTTCGAGGAGCTCGGTCACCGCGTACGCAATCCCGCGGCCCTTCGGCGCTGGATGAACGCGTATGCCGCGGCGTCTTCGACGTCAGCGTCGTTCGAGAAGATCCGTGACGCTGCGACCGGCGGTCAGGGCGAGAAGCCCGCCAAGACGACGGCGATGCCGTACCGAGACGCGCTGGAGCGACTCTGGATCGTCGACATGGTGCCGGCGTGGCTCCCGACGCGGAACCAGATCGCGCGACTTTCGTCACCGCCCAAGCACCAGCTCGTGGATCCAGCCCTTGCGGCACGACTGCTCGGCGTTGACGCGGCCAGCCTCCTCGACGCGGCGCCGGCGGGCCCGCCGATTCCGCGCGACGGGACGCTCCTCGGCGCGCTGTTCGAGTCGCTCGTCACGCTCTCCCTGAGGGTCTACTCCCAGGCGGCGGAGGCAGGCGTCAGGCATCTGCGGACCCTGGGAGGGGAACGCGAGGTCGACCTGATCGTCGAGCGCGCCGACGGCCGTGTCGTCGCGGTCGAGGTGAAGCTCGCGCGGAACGTCAGCGACAGAGACGTTCGCCATCTCGCGTGGCTCGCCCGGCAGATCGGCGACGACCTGCTGGATGCCCTAATCGTCACGACGGGACCTGATGCCTACCGTCGCCGCGACGGCATCGCGGTCGTTCCGGCGGCGCTCCTCGGCCCGTAGGGGCTCGCGCATTGTGCTACGGTACGACGCACAATGGCCGAGGCGGTTGGGGTCCGTGAGTTGAGGCAGAACCTGAGCCGGTACCTCGACCGGGTCAAGGCGGGGGAGGACCTCGTCGTCACCGAGCACGGACGCGAGGTGGCCCGCCTCGTTCCGGCCGTGTCCGACGCCTATGCGGAGCTCGCCTCCGGATTCGGGGCCAGTGTGCCGGTGGAGCCGCTGGAGGCCATCGCAGCGCGTCTGTCCCCTCCCGGCGCGCCGGCCGGCACCACGGACGCCCGTCTCGGCGAGGGTCGCGAAGGCCGCTGACCCGTGGCGACGGTCTATCTGGACACGAGCGCGCTCGGGCGTGTCCTCCTCGGCGAGCCCGACGCGCCCGCCATCCTGCGCTACCTCGCCGCGTTCGACCAGCGGGTCGCCAGCCGGCTGATGCGGATCGAGCTGCGACGGCTCGGCCTCCGCGAGGGACGATTGGCGGACGCAGACCAGCTCCTGGCCGGCGTCGCACTCTTGCCCGTGGACGAGTCTGTGCTCGCAGCTGCCGAGACCGTTCCGCCCTCGACGGTCGCGACGCCCGACGCGATCCACCTCATCACCGCGCTGCGTCTCGCGCACGCCGGACGTCTGGATGCGGTCATGACCTACGACGCCCGGCTCGCGGGCGGTGCCAACGAGCATGGAATTATGGTCCTGGCGCCGGCCTGAATCGCCGCCTTCCTACGAGCCAACGACCGTGACTGGCACCGGAGCCCGGTCACTGCTCGCGCCATACGACGAACGCCAGGGCCGCTGACCGAGCGAGCAGCTCGGCGACGGATCACCAGATGAGCGTGACGCCGTAGGGACGCATCGCGGCGTCACCCGACACGAGCGCCGCCCCTTCGATCGACGCTTGCGCGACGAGCATGCGGTCGAAGGGATCCCGGTGATGCCGGGGGAGGCCCTCGACGGCGGCGGCGTGGTCGGTGCTCACCGGGAGCGGTTGAACGCCGGCGCCCAGCAGGAGCGACAGGTATTCCTCCGGAACGACCAGCTTCCCCAGCGAGCGCTTGATGGCGACCTCCCACACGACGGCAGCGCTCAGCAGCACCCGGTTGGCGTCGTCGGTGAGATGACGCTGCGCGCTCTTGCCCAAGTGCTCACTGCCGCTGAGGAACCAGAGCGCGGCGTGCGTGTCGAGCAGCAGCTTCAACGAGCGCCGAACGCTTCGGCGATGTCGTCGGGCAGTTCGTCGAAGTCCTCGGCGAGCTGCACTCGGCCGCGGAGGGCGCCGTGCACAGCCGCGAGCGAGTTCGTCCCGGCCACCGCCATAAGACGCGCGACCGGTTTGCCGTTGCGAGCGATGACGATGTCCTCGCCGGCTTCGACCCGCTTGACGAGCTGGGACAGCTTGGTCTTGGCCTCGTGCATCCCGACTTGCGCCATGGCGACCGATGGTACCAGATTTAGCTAGCTTAGCTAGCAGGACTCACGGTCTTGGCGCCGGCCTGAATCGCCGCGTTCTACGAGCCCACGACTGTGACTGGGCACCGGAGTGCGGTCACGCCGCCCCACCGCTCATCCGCCGTCACGATCGTGTCGGCATGCTGCTCGCCCGTCGCGAGGATGATCGCATCGGGCAGCTTCAGCGCCCGGTGGCCCGCGCGCAGCTCCGCGGCGCGGTCGGCGAGGTCGAGCGTGAACGGGATGATGGTGGCGACGAGCTGGCGGAAGAAGTCCCAGACGACCTGCTCGTCGTGATGCCCGAGCCGCGCGCCGGCGAGCAGCTCGGTGACGGTGACCACGGAGGCAATCAGCGACCCCTCGGCGGCTGCGGCCCGAACGGCGGGACTGGCCGCCGCATGTAGCGCATCGTCGGCCTTGAGGAACCCGGCCACCACGGCCGAGTCCAGCAGCGTCACTCCCATTCGTCGCGCAGCCGCCGGACCACTCCGGACAGGTCCTCACCGCCGCTGAGCGCGCCGTCGTAGCGATCCAGCAGCTCGTCCAGCCGCGTCAGCTTGACCTGGCCGGGCCCGATCGCGTCCACGCGGACGGTGTCGCCGGCAGCGAAGCCCGCAGCGGCGAATGCCTGGCGGGGGATCGTGATCTGGTGTTTGCTGGAGATCCGCGTCCGGCCGCTGTTCTTTACGTTGCGCGCCATTGGTAAGAATCGTAGCTCAAGGTGAGCCCTGGAGCGCGAAGCGCAGCGATCGTTGAGACGCAGGTCCCGGCCGGTAACGACCGCAGAGATCGCCTACGACAACCCGGGACCGGAGTTCTCCGATCGCGACGTCTCACGGTAGCCCGTACCCTCGCCGGCCGCGGCTGCGCCACCCTCCCGAGGCGCCCACAGAGCAGGCGCCGAAACCATGACCCGGTGACCGGGCAGGCCGCGGCGTGGCCTCCCCGGCGCGCCCGGGCGCGAGGCAGCCGGGCGCTGTGTCGGGAGGGCAGGGCGGGTGTCTGCGAGCGCTGCGCCGGGAGGGCATGCCGCGGACCGGCCCCCAGCCACGCCCTCAAGAACGACCACGGCCTCCAGTCGGGAAGGCCAGCTGTTCCCGACCCATCAGCGATGCGCGGAGATGATGTCCTCCGGGCCGAGCTCCACGTCCAGGCCGCTGCCAGTATCGAACCCGCGGCGTGACACTCCGACCAGCACCGTACTCGTGCCGGCTCCCGGGACCGACGGCCGCTGCGCGGCGAGCGTGGCGGTGTCCGACCTGTCGAAGACATGGTCGTCGCGCCACTTCACAGAGCCGACGAAGGCGACGCGATCCGCGATCGGCGCTCTGTCGCCGCCGACGAGATCGATCTCCAGGGTGTTCGTGCGGTTCCAGTAGCGCCCCACGTGGTGAGCGGCGCCAAAGCGGTCGTCGGGCAGCAATCGTTCGATCGCTTCCCGGACGACGGGCTCGATGGCCCGCCCACGGAACGCGGACCAGGTCTCCTTGACGGCCGCGACGACGATCTCACCCCGGCCGCGGTCGATCGCGTCGGTGGCGCCGCCGACGAAGCGCAGCCAGAACCGCAGGTACGGGTCTGAGACGACGTACTGACGGGTCTTCGGGGACGGCCTGGCCGAAAAGGGTGTCATGCGATTCACGACCCCCTTGGCAAGGAGGACCGAGATGGCCCGATCGAGCGAGGTCTGCGGCAGGCCCGTCCGGGTCAGGATCGTCTTGTGCGCGCGGGCATCGGCGCCGATCGCGAAGAGCACGGCGCGAGCCTGGGCGTCGCTGGGGAACTCCGCCGCGAGTGCCTTCTCCGCGCTGACGACCAGGAAGGAGCTGGAGTCCGTAAGTGCGTCGAGCAGGTAGTCCCCAATCGACCTTCCGCGGCCCCATTCGAGCGCCAACACGGGGAACCCTCCGATCACCGTGTAGGCGTCCAAGGCCTCGGCCGCCGGAAGGTCGAGCATCTCGCCCACGGTGGCCGGGTCCAGCGGCCTGACGACGATCTCGCGCGCCCGGTCATACAGCGGCCGGCCCTCTTCGGTGAGCGCCGCCATCGTTGCCCTGTCGGAGCCGACGAGGATCACGACGACGGGCACACGCTGGAGCGTGCGGTCCCACACGAGCTGCAGAACGGCCTCGATCGTCGGCTCCTTGGCCGCGAGATACGGCAGCTCGTCGATCACGACGATGAGCGGGCTGTCCGAGCTGACGCCGCGCACGGCCAATTCGAGGGCGCCCTCCCAGGCGGTGGCGCCGGCCCCTCGGCGCACGTCGACGGCGGCGGGAGCATCGGAGCGTGCGACGGCCTCGAGGAAGCGCTCGAGCTCCCGTGGAGCCGGACCCTGCACAGGCGTGTAGAACACGGAACCGCAGCCGGACCGCCGTATGAACTCCTCGACCAGGCGGCTCTTGCCGACCCGCCGTCGACCGCGCATCGAGATCAGGGCCCCTCGCTGCGTACGGCGCACGGTGTCGAGGGTGCGCTGCAGGCTCGCAAGCTCTTGCTCGCGGCCGAGGAAGGCATCCATGGGTCGGGATGGCACGCCGGAGGAGTTTACACCCAACTTCGGAGGAAAACTATTCGGGTGTTTCATCGGCCATGTCCGACGCCTACGCCGAGCTCGCCTCCGAGTTCGGCGCGAGCGTGCCCGTCGAGCCGCTGGAGGCCATCGCGGCGCGCCTGTCGCCTCCCGGCGCCCCGGCCGGCACGACGGATGCGCACCTCGCCGAGGGTCGCGAAGACCGCTGACCGTGGCAGCGGTCTACCTGGACGCGAGCGCCCTCGGCCGCGTACTCCTCGGAGAGCCCGACGCCGGCGCCATCCTGCGAGACATCGCCGCCTTCGACCAGCGCGTCGCCAGTTGGCTGATGCGCATCGAGCTCCGGCGGCTGGCGGTCCGCGAGGGGCGGCTGGCGGATGCCGACCAGCTCCTCGCGGGGGTCGCGCTGATCCCGGTCGACGAGCCGCCTACGCCGCGCGGAGCGCCGGTGCGTCCAGCGCTGCGGCGACCAGCGCCTCGAACAGCGCGCGGTGGCGGGGCTCGGCGACAAGGCCCTCGACGTGCCACTGGACGCCGAGCAGGAACGGGTGGCCGGGCGCCTCGATCGCCTCGACCGCGCCGTCGTCCGCGTGGGCGACCGCGCGCAGGCCGCGGCCGAGCACCTCGACGGCCTGGTGGTGGAAGGAGTTGACCGCGAGCGAGCCGGCGCCGACGATCCGGGCCAGGCGCGAGCCGGCTGTGACGCGAACGGAGTGCGTGGTCGCAGCCGCCGCCGCGTCCTGTCGGTGGCCGGGGAGGTGCTGGTGCAAGGTGCCGCCGCGGGCGACGTTGAGCGCCTGCGCGCCCCTGCACACGCCCAGGATCGGCGTGCCGCGCCGGTCGGCCGCGCGCGCGAGCGCGAGCTCGAATTCGTCCAGCGCGGGCTCGGTCGGGCCCAGCTCCGCGTGGCGGTCGGCGGCGCCGTAGGCGGCGGGGTCCAGGTCGGGGCCGCCGGAGAGGCACACGGCGTCGAGGCGCTCCAGGAACGCCTCCGCGTCACCCAGCGGCGGCAGCACGACCGGCATCCCGCCGGCCGCCTCGATCGCGCGCAGGTACGTCATCCCGAGCGCCATCTCGGCGTGCGGAGGCTCGCCATGCCGGCGCAGCGTGGCGGCCGCGCTGGCGCGCAGCTCGGAGGTGGTGACGCCGATCAGCGGCCTCATGTCCCGTGTTATCGCCCACTGCCCACCCGGTCTGGAATGGACGGCTGGACAACATTCTGCGGCCCAGCCCTGACGCCACGGCGGTGTGGCGACTGCTTACCGGCGCATACTCCGTCGTCCAGCGCAAGGTCGTCCAGCTGAACGACTTCGCAGACCTCGGCGAACACGAGCAGCGCCTGCTGGCCTTCGGGCGCCGCTACGAGCAGATCGCGACGACAGCGCGCGTCCCGCGGCGTGCCTCGCCGCATGAGGTCGAGGAGCCAGTCGCCCTACAGACGGTGGCCGTAAGGAACCACCCACCGGAACAGCCGCAACCCCCGACGCTGGCACCAGCAATCCGACCGGCATTGGCACTCACGGCCTCTCTCCAACAGCGGCCTCACGCCGCCAATCATCCCACCCCGAGCGCCGCCCCGCCGCGTGAGCGCGAACACCCAGTACGTGCGCGAACTTCCGAGCCAGACCACCGAGTTCTGGATCAGCTATGTGCGACTGGCGGCAGGCGTTGAGCGTCGACGGGCATCACGTGCTGCAGCAGCTCGCGAGGTTCATCCTGTGGTGAGGTCGTCGATGCGGGCGAGCACTTCGCGGTCCCATGGGGGGTTGTCGCTCGAGGACCAGTCCGCCAGTTCGCGAAGAAGCGCTCGCCGTCGCTCCGCCTCCGCTGCGAGTGGCTTGTCCTTCAGGACGACTATGCGTTCGTATCTCCTCGTCATCGGGCAACTCCGGGGCCGCTCTATCCTGCGCAGCCCATGTCGAGCCAATACATCTTCACGATGCACAAGCTGAGCCGGACGCACCCGCCCGACAAGCAGGTGCTGAAGGACATCTCGCTGAGCTTCCTCCCCGGCGCGAAGATCGGGGTGCTCGGCCTCAACGGCTCCGGCAAGTCGACGCTCCTGCGGATCATGGCCGGGCGGGACACGGAGTTCCGCGGCGAGGCGCAGCTCGCCCCCGGCGCGAGCGTCGGGCTGCTCGAGCAAGAGCCGTATCTCGACGAGTCCAAGGACGTGCGCGGGAACGTGGAGGACGGGGTCGCCGAGCTGCGCGGGCTGCTCGACCGCTTCAACGAGCTGGCCGCGAGCTACTCGGACGAGACCGCCGACGAGTTCGCGCGGCTCCAGGACCGGATCGACGCCGCGGACGCCTGGAACCTCGACTCCCAGCTCGACCAGGCGATGGACGCCCTCCGGCTCCCCCCGGCGGACGCCGATGTGGCGAACCTCTCCGGCGGCGAGCGCCGCCGCGTGGCGCTGTGCCGGCTGCTGCTGAGCGCCCCCGACCTGCTGCTGCTCGACGAGCCCACCAACCACCTCGACGCCGAGTCGGTGGCCTGGCTGGAGAAGCACCTGGAGGACTACAAGGGCACCGTCGTGGCCGTCACCCACGACCGCTACTTCCTCGACAACGTCGCGGGCTGGATCCTGGAGCTCGATCGCGGGCACGGCATCCCGTTCCGCGGCAACTACTCGAGCTGGCTGGAGCAGAAGCAGGCGCGGCTGGCGGTGGAGGAGAAGCAGGAGTCGGCGCGCCAGCGGACGATCGCGCGCGAGCTCGAGTGGGTGCGGACCAACCCGAAGGGCCGGCGCACGAAGGCCAAGGCGCGCCTGAACAACTACGAGCGCCTGCTCGCCGAGGAGCGCAACGCGAAGCTCGACCAGGTCCAGATCCACATCCCTTCCGGCCCTCGCCTGGGCAGCCAGGTGATCGAGGCCGACGGCGTGCGCAAGGGCTACGGCGAGCGCCTGCTGATCGAGGATCTCTCCTTCTCGCTGCCGCCGGCCGGGATCGTCGGCGTGATCGGGCCGAACGGCGCCGGCAAGACGACGCTGTTCCGGATGCTGGTGGAGGAGGAGCAGCCCGACGCCGGCGCGGTGCGGCTGGGCGACTCGGTCGAGCTCGCGTACGTCGACCAGTCGCGCGACGCGCTGGCCGGCGACAAGTCGGTCTGGGATGAGATCTCCGACGGCTACGACAACATCAAGGTCGGCGAGCGCGAGATGGCCTCGCGCGCGTACGTGGCCGGCTTCAACTTCAGGGGCTCCGACCAGCAGAAGAAGGTGGGCACGCTGTCGGGCGGGGAGCGCAACCGCGTGCACCTGGCGAAGCTCCTGCGCCGCGGGGGGAACGTGCTGCTGCTCGACGAGCCGACCAACGACCTCGACGTCGACACGCTGCGCGCGCTCGAGGAGGCGCTGCTCGCCTTCCCCGGCTGCGCGGTGATCATCTCCCACGACCGCTGGTTCCTGGACCGGGTCGCGACGCACGTGCTCGCCTTCGAGGGCGACTCGCAGGTGACGTGGTTCGAGGGCAACTTCGAGGCCTACGAGGAGTGGCGCCACGAGCGCCTCGGCGCCGAGGCCGACCGTCCCCACCGGATCACGTACAAGAAGCTCACCCGCGCCTGACGCTTAAGTGCTACAGTGACGCACATGGCTGCGTCGGTCGGCATCCGCGAGCTGCGCCAGAACCTCTCCCGCTACATCGAGCGGGTGAAGGCAGGTGAGAGCCTCACGGTGACCGAGCGCGGCCGCGAGGTCGCGCGACTGTCCCCGGCCGGCCCGAAGGACTCGCCGATCGCCCGGCTGGTGGCCGAGCGGGGCGCGACCATGCCCACCGGAGACCTGCTCGACCTCGTGTGGAGCGACGGCCCACCGGCCGACGCGCCGCCCAGCCAGCAGATCCTCGACGAGCTGCGCGAGGAACGGCTGTAGCCGGCACGCTCGCCTACCTGGACAGTTCGGCATTCGTGAAGCTGCCGCTTCTCGAACCCGAGCAGGCCGCGCTCCGGCGAGAGCTGGCGCGATGGCAAGGACGGGTTTCCAGCTCCCTGTTGCGTGTCGAGGCCACGCGCGCCTGCGGTCGTTACGGGGACAAGTTCGTCTTGCGGGCACAAGCCGCGCTCGCGCGCGTCGCCTTGGTCCCGATCGACGACGCGGTGCTCGACGCTGCCGCTGCGCTCGAGCCGCCCGAATTGACGTCGCTCGACGCCCTCCATCTCGCGACCGCCCTGAGCCTCGGGGAGAGCCTCGGGGTCCTGATCGCCTATGACAAGCGGCTGCAGGACGCCGCGGCTAGCTGCGGCCTGGCCGTCGCGGCGCCGGCATGACGCGCCGGTCCTCTGGCACATCACCTCTAGCAGCCGGTCGCGACCCGCAGCGCATCGCAGAGCTCCGCTGCCTTGGTCTCGGGCAGGCGGGTGATCCGCTCGGTCAGGCGGCGCCTTCGGCCGCGTCGGGGAGATGGACACCGCGCTCGGGCACCGCGACGCGGCGTGGGCGTTCCAGATCCTCTCCCAGTGGACGGAGCCGGAGGGCGACGAGGCCAACCGCGGCTGGACGGGCGACCTGATGCGCGCCCTCGCGCCCTGGTCGCGGCGCGCCGGCTTCCCGAACTTCGTCGCCGACGGCGGAGACGCCGCGGTCGCCGTCGCCTACGGGGCCGAGCGCCACGCCCGGCTCGTCGAGGTCAAGGATCGCTGGGACCCGCACAACGTGTTCCGCCTGAACCACAACAGCCGGCCGACCTGACCGTGCGGGCAGCCGCACCCGATCGTGCGGCTGCCCACACCGGCGGCGTCCACGCGCGGTGAAATGCTGGGCGGTCGTGACTGAGCCCCTCGCCATCCGCCTGCGCGGCGTCGTCAAGCGGTACGGGCCCATCACCGCCGTCGACGGGCTCGACCTCGACGTGCCGGAGGGCACGTGCATCGGCCTGCTCGGCCCCAACGGTGCCGGCAAGTCGACCACAATGAAGATGCTCACCGCCCAGGTGATCGCCGACGAGGGCGAGCTGGAGGTGCTCGGGCTGCCGCTCCCGGAGCAGTCCAAGGCGGCGCGCGCCCAGTGCGGCGTCACCCCGCAGCTCGACAACCTGGACACGACGCTCACGGTCGAGCAGAACCTGCTCGTGTTCGCGTTCCTGTACCGGATCGGGCGCGGCGAGCGCAAGGCGGCGGTGGAGCGCGCGCTGGAGATCGCCAACCTCGCCGACCGGCGCGACACGCGGGTGGACAAGCTGTCGGGCGGCATGCGCCGGCGCCTGCTGATCGCCCGCGCGCTCGTGCACAAGCCGCGGCTCGTGCTGCTCGACGAGCCGACGGTCGGCCTCGACCCCCAGGTGCGCCAGGAGCTGTGGGCGCTGATCGACCAGCTGCGCTCGGAGGGCGTCTCGATCCTGATGTCCACGCACTACATCGAGGAGGCCGAGCGGCTCGCCGACCGGGTGACGATCATGTCCCACGGCAAGGCCGTCGCCGAGGGCCCGCCGAGCGAGCTGATCCACGAGCACGCCGGCGCCGAGGCGATCGAGGTCTACGGCCCGCCGGCCCGGCTGCGCGAGGTGGAGGCGAGCGCGGCGGCCTCCGGGCTGCGCTCCCGCCGCACCGGCACCTCGGTCGCGCTGCTGCGCCTCGGCGACGCGACGAACGGCGGCGCGCCCGTCGACGGCGAGCGGCGGCCCGCCAACCTCGAGGACGTGTTCGTGCTCTTGACCGGCGAGGAGATCTCCTGATGGGCGCGCCCGCCCGCACCGAGCGCCTCGGCCGGCTCGAGCGCCCGGCGCTGCTCGGCGTGCTCATGCGCGAGATGATCAACTTCTCCTCGTACTGGCGGTCGACCACCTTCTCCGCCACGGTCGAGCCGACGATCTACCTGCTCGCCTTCGGCTTCGGGTTCGGCTCGCTGATCTCGACCATCGGCGGCTTCCGGTACGTGGAGTTCGTGGGCACCGGCACGGTCGCCACCGCGGTGCTGTTCTCCTCCGCCTTCCCGGCGATGTTCGGCACGTTCGTCAAGTACCAGTTCCAGCGGACGTACGACGCGATCCTGGCCGCCCCGGTCGACACCGAGGAGCTCGTGACCGCCGAGGCGCTGTGGATCGCCGCCCGCGCGGGCACCTACGGGTGCACGCCGCTGCTCGTCGCCATGGTGTTCGGGCTCGATCCCAACTGGGGCATGCTGCTCGTCCCGCTGTTCGGCTTCGTGGGCGGCTTCGGCTGGGCGTGCTTCGGCATCTGCGTCTCGGCGCGCGCGAAGTCGATCGAGAACTTCAACTACGTGATCAGCGCGTGCCTGACGCCGCTGTTCCTCGTCGCGGGGACGTTCTTCCCGCTCGACCAGCTGCCCGAGTGGGCGCAGGTGCTCGGCGAGCTGAACCCGCTCCACCACCTGGTCGAGCTCGTGCGCCACGCCGCGTTCGGCCTCGAGGGCTGGATCGACCTCGTGCACTTCGCGGTGCTCGTGGCCTTCGGCCTGATCCTGTGGCGCCTGGCGGTGCGCTGGATGACGCGCAAGCTCGTGGACTAGGCCGTCGGCGGGCCCAGCACCAGCGGCTGGTCGAGCACGCCGCGCATGCGGCGCTGGAGGTGCAGCTCGGCCTCGAGGTCGGCGATCCGGCCCTGGTGGTCGATGACCGTGCCGCGCAGGACCTGGGTGACGAACAGCCACACGAGCCGGCCGTCGAGCTGGCTGCCGGCCACCCGGCGCAGCTCGTCCTCGGCCTCGGCGGCGCTGAGCGGGATCCGGTAGGAGTCCGGCGCCGTGAGGACGTCGTAGACCTCGGCGATCGAGAGGATCCGCGCGGTCATCGGGATGTCGTCGCCGGCGAGCCCGTCCGGGTAGCCGTAGCCGTCGATCCGCTCGTGGTGGGCGAGGACCGCGTTGGCGACCTCGCCGAGCCCCTCGACGCGCAGCAGCAGGCGGGCGCCGTCGGCGGGGTGGCGCTCCACCAGCCGGCGCTCGGCGGCGTGCAGCTCGCTGCGCCCGAGCAGGATGTGATCGGGCAGCGCCTCCTTGCCGATGTCGTGCAGCAGGCCGGCGGTATGGGCGATCGCCTGTTCGCGCTCGGACAAACCTGCCGCACGCGCGAGTTCGTGCGAATAATGCGCGACGGCGGCCGCGTGGCGGGCCGCCGTTGGGTCGCGCAGGGCCAGCGTCTCCAGCAGGAGGCCGACCATTCCCTCGTGGCGGACGTTGAGCTGGTCCGTTCGCCGTACCACCTCCTCACCGTGCGCGTGGCCCTGCAGGAGCGCCCGCAGGAGCAGCTGGCAGACGCCCAGGGCGAGCGCGAACAGGCCGATGATGCCGGCGCCGTAGAGCTCGAAGCCGTAGACCGCCATCGCGGTCAGCGACGCGGTGGCCAACTCCCACGGGAGCACGGGCATGAAGACCGTGCGGAACATCTCCGCGAGCGAGCCGCCGCGCAGGAGCACCGTGTGGCCGGCGATCAGTGTGAAGTTCAGGACGTTTGCGCCCATGAACACCGCGAACACCGCGATCGCGAAGCCGCCCTCGTTGGCGACGCCGATTTCCTGGAGCCAGGCCAGCAGCACCCCGCCGAGCAGGGGGAAGGACGCGTAGGTGGCGAGGTTGTTCAGCAGGTAGGAGCCGCGCGTGCGCCCCCGGATCGCGTCGATCGACGCGCAGGCGAGCCCCATCGCGCACGCCGGCGCCGGGCCGAGCAGCGCCATCGCGAGCACCAGCCCCAGGAACGAGCCCGAGATGCGGAAGCGCTTGGCGTGCAGCGTGAGGAAGTCGCTCCCTACCACGAGCACGGCGAGCAGGCCGACGAGGTCGAACGGCTGCCACTGCTCGGCGGTGGAGACCAGCGCCGCGGCGCCGACCGAGCTGGCCAGCAGCACGGACTGGGCCACGATCACCGCACGCGCGCGGGAGTGATCGAGGATCGGCGGCTCGCGCCGCCGCGGCGGCGGCTCGGGGCGCCTGTTGCCGGACGAGGTGGCGGCCCGCATCAGCGCGAGCGACCAGGCCACGATCACGACCCACAGGGCGACGGCGAGCCAGACGATCACAGAGCCAAGGTAAGCCACACGGGGCCCAAGGGCAACCGGTTCCTCCCCCACACCAGGGGGGACAAATCGCCGGGGAGATGGCGAATCGGTTGCGGACCCCATCAAAATACGTTAAGCGGAACCCGTTCAAGGGAGCAGGCGGTCGGATGGCCGCCCTTCGGAACAGAGGGGACATCGCCGGCGCAGGGACGCCGAGCCGCGGTCGGCGATGCATCGAGAGGAGTGAATGATGGGCTGGAGCACCCGCGGTCATGCCGTCGTTCACTCGCGTCCGGAAGGAGCGTCATGGGCTGGAAGAACTAGCCGGTCACGCATGTCCCGACCACTTACGACCAGAGGGAGCCGTCATGGGCTGGAAGAACTAGCCGGTCACGCATGTCCCGATCACTTACAACCAGAGGGAGCGGTCATGGGCTGGAAGAACTAGCCGCATTTTCCGCGGCTCGCGGTTGATGAGCGGCTGGTTGCTGGCGTTCGTGTAGGCAGTTTGCGGCCTTGTTGCTGGGGTGGCGCGGGCGGCGGTTACTGGGTCAGGTGTGAGCGCGGG
>JBOGYU010000006.1:0-29975 GCA_050696935.1 Solirubrobacteraceae bacterium
CCCGCGCCGTCCGCGCCGGCGTGCCCACCGCCGACTTCCCGCTCGCCGCCCACGCCGACCGCGCGGCCCGCGACGGCGCCATCGCCGACTTCCTGGAGGCCAAGGGCGCCGAGCTCGTCGTCCTCGCCGGCTACATGGCGCTGCTCACGCCCGGCTTCCTCGCCCGCTTCCCCGACCGCGTGATCAACGTCCACCCCGCGCTCCTGCCCGCCTTCCCCGGCGTCCGCGCGATCGAGCAGGCGCTCGAGTACGGCGTCAAGGTCTTCGGCGTCACCGTCCACTTCGTCGACGAGGGGGTCGACACCGGACCGGTCATCGCGCAAAAGGCGCTCGACCTCCCCGATGCCACCGAGCCGGAGCGCGTCCGCGAGGCGCTCCGCCCGCTCGAGCACGACCTCCTGTGCGAGGCCGTCGCGCTGATCGCGCGCGGCGCCGTCCGGATCGATCGCGCGCACCCCCGCCGGGTGCTGGTGGACCGTTGACCGGCCGGCCGCCGCCGGTATCGTCCTCGCCGGATGCGAGGTGGGCGATGACCCAGCCGGGGGAGGTACGCGTCCGGCGCGCGATCCTCTCGGTGTCGGACAAGACGGGGATCGTCGAGTTCGCCCGCGGCCTCGCCGACCTGGACGTGGAGCTCGTCTCCACCGGCGGCACGGCGACCTCGTTGCGGGACGCGGGGCTCGACGTCCGGCCGATCGAGGACTTCACGGGCTCCCCCGAGATCATGGGCGGCCGGGTCAAGACCCTGCACCCGAAGCTGTACGCGGGCGTGCTGGGCCTGCGGGACGACTCCGCGCACATGGCCGCCGCCGAGGAGCACGAGGTCGAGTTCGTCGACCTCGTGTGCGTGAACCTCTACCCGTTCGAAGCCTGGGCCGGCCGCCGCGGCGTCACCGAGCACGAGGTGCTCGAGCACATCGACGTCGGCGGCCCGGCCATGATCCGCGCCGCCGCCAAGAACTTCGCCTTCGCGGCCGTCGTGGTCAAGCCGGAGAGCTACGACGCGGTGCTCCAAGAGCTGCGCGACGGCGACAACCGCCTCTCGCTGACCACGCGCGAGAGTCTCGCGGCGGAGGCGTTCGCCTACACCGCCCGCTACGACACCGCGATCTCCCGCTGGTTCGCGGAGAAGCAGGGCGACTTCCCGGACCTGATGATGTCCGCCTACGAGAAGGTCACCGACCTCTCCTACGGCGAGAACCCGCACCAGCGCGCCGCCTACTACTCCCAGGTCGGCGCCCGCATGCACGTGCTCTCGATGGTCCGCCAGCGCGGCGGTCGCGAGCTGTCGTTCAACAACGTGCTCGACATCAACTCCGGCCGGCTGCTCGCGCAGGAGTTCGAGGTCCCCGCCTGCGCGATCATCAAGCACAACAACCCGTGCGGGGCGGCCGTCGGCGGCTCGGCGCTCGAGGCCTACCGGCGCGCCTTCGCCTGCGACCCGGCGTCCGCCTTCGGCGGCGTGATCTGCGTGAACCGGACGGTGGACAAGCGGTTCGCGGAGGCGCTCATCCGGCAGTTCTGCGAGGTGGTCCTCGCCCCCCGCTTCACCGACGAGGCGGTCGAGGTCCTGTGCACCAAGCCGAACCTGCGCATCCTCGAGGACAACGAGCGCCGGCGGCAGAACATCTCCGAGTGGGACGTCAAGCGCGTGATGGGCGGCCTGCTCGTCCAGGACCGCGACATGGACCTCGAGGACCGGACGGAGATGGAGGTCGTGACCGAGCGCAAGCCGTCCGAGCGCGAGTGGGGCGAGATGCTGTTCGCCTGGAAGGTCTGCAAGCACGTGCGCTCGAACGCGATCGTGCTCGCGCGCGACCTCGCGTCGGTGGGGATCGGCGCGGGACAGATGAGCCGGGTCGACTCGGTGCGCCTGGCGATCGACAAGGCGCGCGCGACGGACGCCGACCTCACCGGCGGCGCCCTGGCCTCGGACGCGTTCTTCCCGTTCTCCGACGGCCCGCAGGCGGCGGTCGACGCCGGCGTGACCGCGATCATCCAGCCGGGCGGCTCGGTGCGCGACCACGAGGTGGTCGAAGCCGCCGACGCCGCCGGCATCTCGATGGTCTTCACCCACCGCCGGCACTTCAGGCACTGATGCGTGCGAGCGCGGCCTGGCGCCACGTCGACGTCCGCGCCGGGTTCGAGGTCCTGTTCCCGCGGCTCGAGCGCGACGGCATCCGCCTCGAGGGCCACTCGACGGGCGTCGAGGAGGGCGAGGCGTGGGGGGTCCGGTACAGCATCGCGCTCGACCGCGGGTGGGTGACGCGCTCCGCCCACGTCGTCGCCTGGTCGGTCGCGGGCCGGCACGAGGTGCGGCTGGAGGCGGACGGGTCCGGAGGGTGGCGCGTCGACGGCCGGCCCGCCCCGCACCTCGCGGGCCGCCCGGACGTCGATCTCGAGGCGTCCGTCTGCACCAACGCCATCCCGGTGCAGCGCCTCCGGCTGGACGTCGGCGAGCGGGCCGACGCCCCCGCCGCCTACGTGCGCGTCCCCGGGCTGGAGGGCGAGGGGGCCGACGTGCGCGTCCCCGCGCCGGAGGTGGGCGAGCGGGCCGACGCTCGCGCCTCAGGACTCGCCGTGGAGCGGCTGGAGCAGACGTATGCTCGGCTCGAGGACGACGGGCCGCGCCGCCGCTACGACTACGCCGCGCCCCGCTTCGACTACGCCGCCGTCCTCGTCTACGACGAGTCCGGCTTCGTGCTCGACTATCCGGGGCTCGCCGTGCGGGTCGCCTAGCGGGCGCCGTAGAGGACGCGCGTCCAGATCGTCGCGAGCGCCTCGGTCACCGTCTCGCGGGGCGTCGCCGGCTCGTGGCCGAAGCTGAGGATCAGGTAGCGCTCCATCATCCACACCAGCGCCGTGGCGGTTTCGCGGGCGTCGAGCGACAGCACCCGTCCCGCCGCGATCTCCTCCTCGATGTGCCGCGCCGTGGCGTCCACGAAGCTCTGCACCAGGCTCACGTACGCGTCCTCGACGCCCGGGTCGTCCGCGGCCGCGTCCGCGAGCGCTCGCAGCACCGGCCCGTGCTCGGCGAACACGTCCACGATCCCCTCGAGCGCGTGCCGCGCGATCTCCGGCCCCTCGCCGGTGCCGCGCAACCAGCGGTCCGACATCGTGAACAGCTCGGCCCCGAGGTGCTCCACCACCCGCAGCACGAGGTGGTGCCGGTCGCGGAAGTAGACGTAGAACGACGGCCGCGACAGGTCGGTGCCCCGCATGACCTCGTCGACCGTCAGCTCCCGGAACGGCCGCTCCCGCAGCAGCGCCTCCGCGGCAGCGACGATCTCGCGCTCGGCGACCTCGGGGGTACGCCGCCTCCGCCGTCCCCGAGCCGGCCGACCTTCACCCTCCAGGCTCACCCGCCCAGCTTAGCCCCGCGCCGTACCATGTCCGAGCCCTCGTAGCTCAGCGGTCAGAGCGGCGGACTTTTACTCCGCGCGACGCAGGTTCGACTCCTGCCGGGGGCACTCATGACGCACGAAATCTGGAGCGTGATCGCGGTCCTCGGCGGCGTGGCGATGGTCGCCGTCATCCTCTGGGCGCTCGCGAGCGGCAGGGGCGACCGCGACAAGGAGGAGGCCGCGCGGCGGTACTTCGACGAGCACGGCCGTTGGCCGGACGAGTCGCGCTCTGGCTGAGCTGGCTGGACGGTGCGGCGGGGCATCACGGCAGGTTCAGCCAGGCGTGGCGCTCGAAGCCGCCGTACTCCTGGATCGCGCCGAAGATGCTCTGGACCAGGAAGGTCGAGTAGACGGTGAGGCGCACGGTGCCATAGGGCAGCACATGGCCACGCCGCGAACGAGACGCCGACGACGGACGGTTTACGAGGGGTGTCCGGGCGCACGCTTCGGGTAGGCCGAGCTCACAGAGCCACCACCGCACGATCTGCTGTGCGCTGAGCCCGTTGGTCACGTAGCAGTTCACGGTCAGCGCGACCTTCTCGGCCGGGATCGAATAACACCGCTCGAGGAAGCGCAGGTAGAGCTTCAGGACCTCGGGGTCGGAGTTCACGAGCGCGGCTTGATTGCGCCGCTTCGAGCCCTCGGCCCAATACAGCATGCAGCCCTGCACGTGAAGTGGGTCCGCGCGGCGCGCCAGCTCGCGCCCATGGCGCTGCGCTTCGATCCGTACCGCTCGCGCAGATCGGCTCCGGCCCTCCTGGCCCCGCAGCTGGTTGTTGTAGATCGGGTTCATCTTGAGGAGCGCCGCGTGCTGCTCGGCCGTTAGCTCGATGTCCCGAACCCACCTGCTCACCGAGCTCTTCGCGACTCCGAGCCGGGCGGCGATCACGCGCAACGGAAGACCCTCGTCGCGGCGCAGCCCTCTGGCGGCTGTACGTTGGTCGAGCTTCACGAACGTATGTTCGCAGAGAGGTCGGACGGGATTCGGCCCGCTCGAACTAGACTCCTTCGGCACCCGCCCCCATGGTGTAGCGGTGAGCACGTCGCCCTTTCACGGCGGAAGCGGGGGTTCGACTCCCCCTGGGGGTATCAGACGCTCTGGGAGAGGCCGCCGTCTACCAGCAGCGTCGTGCCGGTGATGTAGCCCGCCGGGACCGAGCAGAGGAAGACCGCCGCGGCGGCGAGCTCCTCGACGGTGCCGAGGCGGCCGGCCGGGATGACTCCCCGGGCTCGCTCTTGGGCTGCCTCGAGGGAACCGGCGGTGTCGACCATGCGGTCGGTGGCGATCCGGCCCGGGTGGATGGTGTTGAGCGTCACGCCGTCGGCGGCGGCCTGGCGTGCAAGGACTTTGAAGGCGGCGACTAGCCCCGGGCGGTGGGCGTTGGAGAGTTGCAAGGCGTCGACCGGCTCGACGACCGCGATGGAGCCGATCGCGACGACCCGGCCGAAGCCCCGCGAGCGCATGCCGGGCAGGAGGCGCTCGAGGAACGCCATCGGGGAGAGCACCAGCGTCCGGTGCGCCGACTCCCACTGCTCGCGCGTGAAGCCGAGCGGGTCGTCGGCCGCCGGCGGGCCGCCCGTGTTGGCGACGTAGACGTCGACCGGCCCGAGGTCGGCCTCCACGCGGTCGAGCAGCGCCGGGACCGCGGACAGGTCGTCGGAGTCGAACGCGTAGCCGCGGGCGCCGATCTCCGCCGCCGCGGCGGCGATCCGATCGGTCGACCGCGAGGCGATCGCGACCCGCGCCCCCTCCGCCACCAGCGCGGCCGCAATCCCGCGCCCGATCCCCTTCGAGGCGCCGGTGACGAGCGCGACCCGGTCCCGCAGGCCGAGGTCCATCAGGCGGTCACCGGGACCCCTCCGCCGCGTAGCCGCCCGCACCAGAGCCCGAACAGCGCCAGGCCGAGCGGCGCGCCCAGCCAATGCACGCCGACCGCGACGCCGGCCAGCATCGGCAACCCGGACAGCGCGGCGCCCGCGAGCACCGCCACGGGCGGCAACCGGAGCACCAATGACACGACCAGCGCCGACCCGCCCCAGGTACCGGGCCCGGCGAGCCAGCCCCAGTCCTCGAAGAACGACCGCGGCAGCGCCGCCGCCAGGACGACGGCCACGGCGGCGACGAGCAGGGCCTGCAGGAGCGCGGCGCGCCAGCCGACGGAGCGCCTCGAAGAGCGGTCCGCGTCACGCACCCCGGAGCGGTCCATGCGCCCGCATGATGGCAGCCACCGACGAACTAGCATGGGCAGCGCGCCGGGCGGTTAGCTCAGCTGGCCAGAGCGCCTGCCTTACAAGCAGGAGGTCCGCGGTTCGAGCCCGCGACCGCCCACTACCGGAATCCGCTGCAACTGCGCGGTATCTCGCGGCGGGACGTTCCGGATCGGGCGCTCGATCCCGGCGCTATGGAAACGCTTTGGAAACACCGGGCGCTGCGAGCTGCTGTGCCGTGACGTGGGTCGACCCCCGGTCGGCAGGGTCCGGGAACCGGACCTACCCAACCCATCAGCGCAGCCGGCGGCGGCTGTCAAGGGCCGAAGGACCGTACCCCGAGCGGAGCGAGCGGGTTGACAGCCGGCCGCGGGCGGAGCTACCTGGCGACGCCGCGTAGCGGGACGAGCTGGCCGAGCTGAAGGCCGAGCCGGGCGACCTCTACGAGTCAAGCGCCGTCCGCGTCGTGCCCGTGGCGGCCGGCGAGGACGCGAGCGCAGCGAGCGCCCGCAGCCGGGCCGGCGGCGAGCGAAGCGAGCCGCCCTTGACTGCGTAGAGAACGCTCTCACTGGGCTGGCCATGTGCGTTATGTCCTGTCTCGGGTGATGCTTGACAGCGTTGCCTCGGTTGATGCTTGACAGCGGCCGTGATCGGCTGCCCCGGTTCGCGTCGTCGGCGACGGGAGGCCGGGATTGGCGTTGGTGGCGTTGTCGGTTGTCGAGCAGCGGTATCGGGCGGTGGTGGCGGTGATGGATGGCGCGAGCGTGACCGAGGTCGCGGCCGAGGTGGGCGTGTCGCGTCAGACGGTGCATTCGTGGCTGGCGAGGTATCGCCAGAGCGGGTTGGCGGGGCTGGCGGACAGGTCGCATCGGCCGCGACGCTGTCCGCATCGTGCATCGCCGGAGGTGGAGGCGGTGGTGTGCGAGCTGCGGCGCGCGCATCCGCGGTGGGGCGCGTTGCGGATCCTGCACGAGCTGATGCGCGGACCGGTGGTGCCGGTGCCGTTGCCGTCGCGCGCGACGATCAACCGGATCCTCGTCCGCCACGGCTTGGTGGCCGGGCGGGCGCGGCGGCGCAAGCGCTCGCAGTACGTGCGCTGGGAGCGGCCGGCGGCGATGCAGCTGTGGCAGCTCGACATCGTCGATGGGCCGCGACTGGTCGACACCGTCACCGGGGAGGTGCGCGAGGCGCGGATCGTGACCGGCGTCGACGATCACTCGCGGTTCTGCGTGATCGCACGGGTGGTCGAGCGCGCGACCGGCCGCGCTACGTGTCTGGCGTTCGCGCAGGCGCTGGCGCGCTATGGGGCGCCGGAGGAGGTGCTCACCGATAACGGCAAGCAGTTCACCGCTCGCTTCGGTCGCGGCGGCGAGGTGCTGTTCGACAAGATCTGCCGGCGCAACGGGATCGCGCACCGGCTCACCCAGCCGAGCTCGCCGACCACCACCGGCAAGATCGAGCGCTTCCATCAGACGCTGCAGCTCGAGCTGCTCGACCAGGCGCGGCCGTTCACCTCCCTGCTTCAGGCGCAGGCCGCGCTTGATGACTGGGTGCGCGACTACAACGCCGAGCGGCCGCACCAGGGGCTCGAGCTGCGCGAGCCGGTGACCCCCGCGGAGCGCTTCCAGCCGGCGCCGGACGAGCAGCGCGAGCTGCTGGGGCTGTGGCTGCCTGCCGTGCTGGCCAGCGTTCCGGCGCCGGCAAGCACGCCGACCGTTGAGCGGGCGATCGACGCCGGCGCGGCGCCGCCCGCGGTCGACGGCGGTCCGGTCGAGTTCGATCGCGTGGTCCCGGCGTCGGGGAACCTGTGGGCGATGGGCCGCCAGTTCTGGCTCGGCCCCGCCCGGGCCGGCCAGACCGTGCGGTTCTGGGCCGGCGTCGACGTCATCCACCTCTCGATCGTCGGCGCCCGCGTCAAGAGCCTGCGCTCGCACCTTTCCACCGCCGACCTGGCTCAGCTCGCGAAGGACGGCGCCGCGCCGGCCGGTCCGCCACCGCTGCCGCCCGCCGAAGACGGGGCGGCGATCGAGGTCGACCGCGCGGTCAACAACAGCGGCCTGGTCGGGCTCGCCGGCCGTCAGGTGCTCGCCGCCGAGATCCTCCGCGGCCGTCCCGTGATCGTCCGCATCGAACCCACCACGCTGATGTTCCTGGACCCGCAGACGCGCGAGCTGCTGCGCGTGCGGCCCAACCCGCTCACGCGCGAGCAAGCGCTGCGGCTCCAAGGCGCGCGGCCGGCCGGCCCGCCTCCGCGGCCCAAGGCCGAGCCGGTCACCGTTCAGCGGCGCGTCAGCGCCACCGGCGTGATCACCGTCTGCCGCCAGCCCGTCGCGCTCGGGCGCGTCCACGCCGGCCGCACCGTCCGAGTGCACGTGTCCGAGCACACGCTCGCGATCGAGCTCGACGGCGAAGCCCGCACCGTCCGGCGCACCACCACACGGCCCGTCGTGGTCGTCAAGGGCAGCCGGCCATACCGGGCTCGGGCAACGTCAACAGAACTCCCGGGCAGCGCGGGGCGGGAAACGGAGCATCCCAATAGAAAGAAAACAAGGGAAACGGCGAGAGACCCTACGAAACCTAGGCCGAGTGTCAAGCATCAGCTGAGGCAGATCCGTCAAGCATCATCCGAGACTTGACAAGCGCATTACAAGCTGTCCTGTCCCGGGCGATGCTTTTACGCCCGTGCCTCGGTTGATGCTTGAGTGCGTAGAGAGAGTCCTCACAGCTCAGCGCATTACAAGCTGTCCTGTCCCGGGCGATGCTTTTACGCCCGTGCCTCGGTTGATGCTTGACAGCGGCCGTGATCGGCTGTGCCTGTTCGTGTGGTCGGCGAGAGGCGGGATTGGCACTGGTGGCATTGTCGTTATCGAGCAGTGGAACGGGGCGGTGGTGGAGGTGCTGGACCGCAAGCGAGGTCGCCGTTGAGGCGGGCGTGTCGCGCCAGTCCGCGCATGCGTGGGTTGGTGGCGCGCTATCGGGCGGCGGGGTTGGGCGGCCTGGCCGGTCGCTCGCACCGGACGGTGTCGTGTCCGCACTGGCGGCAGACGGGGAGCTTGAGGCGCTGGTGTGCGCTGCGGCGCGCACCCGAAGTGGGGCGCGTTGCGGATCCTGCACGAGTTGATCCGTACCCCGGCGCCGCCCGAGCCGCTGCGGTCCCGCTTGACGATCAACCGCATCGTCGTCCGCCACGGCCTGGTTTCGGGCCGGGCGCGGCGACGCAAGCCGACGTACTACGTGCGCTGGGAACGCCCGGCGCCTGGCGGACCTGATCGGCCGCGAACGGGACCCGGAGGCCAAGAAGGTCCTCCGGGATCGACTGAAGCGCCTCAAGGCCGAGGGCCGCGAGTACGCCGAGGTGCTCGCGATCCAGCTCCATGGCACGCCGTAGCGGAAGTCGTCCAGCGTGGAAGTTTGGGCCGGCGCCGAGCGTTCTACCGGTGTCCAATCCGTAGAAAGGGGCACATGCACGTGTTGCTCAAGCGCGGTTCGGTGGTTGCCCTGTTGTCGAGTGTTTTCGCGCTCGCCGCGTGGGCGCCGTCGGCGTCGGCGGCGACTTGCACGAACGGGTTCAAACCGGTGAGTGTTCTCGACTTCGACGGCAAGTGGCGGATGATGGGCGCCACCAGCGTCACCGTGGTCCCGGGCACCAGCGAGGCGTGGGCGACCGGCAAGGCCGGGCTGCTGCACTTCAACGGCCGCCGCTGGACCAGGGTGCCCACGCCGCAGCCGACCGACAGAGAACTCTCGCTGGAGGCGATCTATGCCCGCGCCTCGGACGACGTGTGGGCGGTCGGCTGGTACCGGAAGGTCGACGAGAGCAATTACGAGCAGCAGCCACTGATCGAGCATTGGGATGGTCACGCCTGGACGATCGTCCCGAACCCGACCGTCGAGGTTGTGGACCCTGACGGCGACGGAGCGGTGCTCACCGACGTCGTCGCGGTGGCAGCGGACGACGCCTGGGCGGTCGGCAGGCACCGCTACGACGACCAGTACACCACGTTCGTGCAGCACTGGGACGGCAGCGAGTGGACCACCGTGCCGGGCAGCGGACTTGCGCCTTGGAACTCCCTCGGCCCGGTGGGCGACCGCTTCCAGGCGGTCGTCTCAATCCCCTACTCCAGCACGCGCTGGTTCCTCGGGAACTGGAGCGACGAGGGCGGGTCCGGCCCGTTGATCCAGCGCTACAGGGACGCTTGGAGCAGCCCCTTTGCGCCCAACTCCCCTGGTTCGCTCGTGGGCGCCGCGGCGCTTCGCTGGGACGACGTGTGGGCGGTCGGTGGCGGAGGGCCGGACGGCTCGGCGTTCGCGATGCACAAGGATCGCGCTAGCTGGAGCGTGGTTCCCACACCCGCCCCGCCGATGGGTCGGGCGGCGCTACGCAGCGTCGCCGGCGTGTCCTCCACCAACGTCTGGGCCGTCGGCCAGATCAACGACGGCACCACCTTGCGGGCTCTGGTTGAGCACTGGGACGGGTCGTCGTGGTCTATCGCTCCCTCGCCGCTCGACCACGGCGCGCTACGCGACATCGCGCTGCGCCGGTCGGGCTGGGGCTGGGTGGTCGGGGACAACGCCATCCTCCAGGCCTGCGGCCTCTGACCCGCGTGGCGAACCGGGCCGGGCGCGACCAGGGACGGTCGCGCCTGACCCGAGACCGCGTTAGCTATTGCACGACACCGGCGAGCTGAGGACGCCACCCGATGGGTCGGTGTAGATCCCGTTGAGCGGGTGACCATCCGTCACAGATGGACGGAACCGGTACTGGTAGCTGTTCGGCCCCAGCACAAGCTCGAGGAGCCCGTACGCCGGGTCCTCTTCAGTGACCGGGTCCGTAGCCCTGCTGAAATCCTCACCAGGATCCTCCACATCGGGGTTGCGCGCCTCGCTGTTGGAGGCAACGCTCCCGGGGACGTAGTGGCTCCTGCCGCCCGTCCCGACGACGAACTGCCGGATGCCATCCGAGGCGGCAGCGCCGGTGTCGTCCATCTTCGCGAACCGCTCGTAGTTGTGGGCGTGGGCGTTGAGGACCAGGTCGACCTTATAGCTCTTGCTCTCGTCCTCGCCCTTATACATTACGTCCCACCAGCTCGCGATGTCGGCGTCCGTGCTCCCCGAGTACGACGAGTAGCGCGGGTGGTGGAAGAACACCGCGACGCACGGCTGGAGGTTCGACTCCAACGTGTTCGCAAGGAACGTCTTCTGCGACACGCACGACGGGCCACGCGACGACGAGCAGTTGACCTGCGAGTTCAGGCCGATGAGTTTCCACGTCCCCACGTCGAAGCTGTAGTAGCCGTCGAGGTAGGAGGTCATGCCTGACCCGTTCAGCGTCGATGTGCCATTCGGGTTGGCGATGCCCGTGGCGTTCGCCGAGCAGGCGGTCTGCCCCGGCTCGCCCTGGTCGTCGGAGAACGTCGGCCCGTTGAGGGCCTGGAAGTAGCACTCGCCCTGCGTGTTCGACGTGTCGTCGATGCCGCAGTTACTCCGGTGCGCGTGCGTGTCGTACTCGTGATTGCCGGGGACCGGGGCGAGGATGCCCTCGTCCTCGACGCGCTGCCAGCCGTTCGCGACCCCGAGGCCGTCGACCTGGCCCCACGCGTCGACCCAGGAGTCGGCCATACCGCACTCGTACTGGAGATCGCCGGGGACGATCACCGTCTCGTAGTCCGAATCGCAGTCGCCGGCGGTCGTGCCGCAAATGAGGTCCGACACCCACCGCTGGTGGCAGACGTTGTTCCAGCCCTCCCCGTTGTTCCAGTCCGAGCTGATGTCGTCCTCGCCCGTGCTCTCGTCCTCGGGCGTATTGGGATCGTCAGGCGTCCAGTTGTGGCGTCGGCACGCGATGTCGCCGACCGCCGCGACGTTCGGGTCGTTTGTCCTGGGCGGGTACACGACGAGGTTGTCCCACTCGAACGTGTGGTCGGTCGTAAGGCCGGTGCCGATGACCGTGGAGCGGACGATCACGTGGTCGCCGGTGGGGTCGGGCTTGGTGCCCGTGTCGGTGACCGTCCACTGCCACGGGCTGGGGTCGGTGGGTTCGGAGGCGTCGTCGGCCCAGCACTTGGCCCGGATGACGTCGCCGACCGCGCTGAGCTTCATGTTCACGGGCTCGCCGGGCGTGTTGTCGCCGGGCTCGTTGTAGCCGGGGATCTCGATGCTCGAGTCGCCGAGGTTGACGGTCGTGGTCCCGCCCTGGCCGTTGGGGTAGGCCTTCTTGGGCCGGCACGTGGCCGTGCCGTCGGTCTTGAACTCGGCCGTGAGCTGGTAGCGGTTCTGGTCGTCCTTGGCGCGGACGCCCAGCACCGCAGCGATCGGGATGCCCCCCGGCGTGCCGCCGGTGAACGACACCTTGGCGTAGATCTCGGCGTCGCTTGAGTTCACGTCCAGCCGCTGGCAGCGGTTCGCGGCCGAGGTGTCGACCAGCATCTTGCCCGTGCCGCCGTCGACGCTGTACTTGTCGGCGGTCGTGCACGGGGTCGTCCACTCCGACCAGGCGCCGCCGTCTGTCGAGGTGCCCCAGCTGTTGCCGAGCGCGACGGGTCGCTCAAACTCGTCGTAGGCATACGTGGCGGGATTGACCGGGTAGGCAACGATGTCGTCGAACTCGACGTCATAGGTCTCCGAGAGCGCGGAGCCGGTCGTGGCGCGGGCGACGATGTGATCGCCCGTTGGGTCCGGCTTGGCATCCGTGTCTGCCGTGTCTGTCTCCGTGAACTCCCACGCGGGCTCGGCCTCGTCGGGGGTCCAGCACTTGGCCTTGATGACGTCGCCGACCGCGCTTATCTTCACGTGCACGGCCTCGCCCGCGCCGCTGTAGAGGTCCAGCTTGTTGTCGGCGGGCCCGAGCGCCGCGGTCGTGGTGGCGCCGGTCTCGGCGTGAGGGTAGACCTTCTGGGGCCGGCACCACGCCGTGGCGTCCTGCTTGAACTCGACCCTGATGTGGTAGCGGTTCTGGTGGTCCTTGGCGCGCACGCCGAGCTGGGCGTAGATCGACGCGCCGGACGGGTTGCCCGGCGACGTCGGCAGCCTCACCGTGCCGGAGATCTCGGCGTCGGTGCGGTTGATGTCCAGCCGCTGGCAGCGGTTGGCCGACGCGACAATCTTCATCTTGCCGACGCCCTGCTCGACCTTGAAGTCGTCGGCCGGGTTCGGGTTCGCGCAGTTGTTCGGCGTGTCCCACTCCGACCAGGTGCCGCCGTAGCTCGACGGGCCCCAGCTCGTGCCGCTCCACGCCGAACCGACCGGATCGGTGCGGTCGAACTTGTCGTAGGCGTAGGTGGCGGCGCCGGCCGGCTGGGCGGCCAGCAGCGCGGCAAGGATCATCGCCGCCATCCAGAGAAGGCGTTTCAAACCTCTGTCCTTTCTGCTCGGGGGTGCTGCCAGGCCCACCGGGGCTGGCAGCACCCAGGAGCTAACGTGTATGAGAGCTGGTTCTGTGCGGGATAGTCAGGTCAAAGTGGTGACGCTGGTGCGTGCTGTGCCGGAGACGGTGGCCGCGTCATGTCGCCCGTTAGGTACGGCGACGATGATGCGTATCGCCGCTCCAGCGATCGGCGCCACCAGCCATACCGTTTGCCTACCGCGCCGAGACAGGCACTGCGGTTACGCTCCGCGTGCGCCTGGCTTCGTCGTTGCTTCCCTGGCGCTGCCGGCATCCGCCGCGGCGATTCCAGGCATGATTGTGGCCTCCTCCCAGCACTACTCGATGAGCCTCTCCGTACTGCCACGGCGCAGCGTCACTGCCGACGTGACGGAGGCGCAGCCAAGCACGAGCGGCAGGAAAGGCGGCATCGGACATCCGTCCAGCACGCGCGTAGGGCTGTGTCAAGACACGGCCCTACCCGAAGGTACGGGTTCGGGTTTGTTGGACTGGACGTGGACCGATGTCACCACCCGGACAGCCGGCCACCGAGCCGGCTTTCCGGAGCACCAATCCCGATTCGGGTAATCGGCTTGGGATCAGCGCGGATTGTCAGATTTTGAGACCCGCCAAGACATAGCTGGGCGAAGACTGAGGCACGAAGCCGCTCCTACCCGCGGCGAGTTCAAGCGAGAGCCACCTGCAACGCAGACCGGCCTCTGGCTTGGCTGCGACGGGCCCATCCGAGCGAGAGCGGTGATGCCCAACGTCTCCTTGAGGAGCCCCGCCGCGGTAGGAGCGACTTTCCACCACTAGCTCGGCGCGGTAGGCGCCGGCGACGGGCCGTGCGTGGTCGTGCCGTCGATCAGCGGTCCGTCGGAACGGCCGCTCCGCGTCGGCCGTGCGATCGTCAGTGGCAAACACCGCTGTGGGTGCGGCGTGCACGAAGGCTGGCCTCTCGCGCGAGCGGTCATGCTGGCGCGTCCAGCCTCCCACCGGGCGAAGTCCCGACAGGCATTGGCTGCGACGCGCCCTCGTGGCCGGCGGCTCGACGCTAGCCGGGCTGCTCCTTCCAGGCTGCCCGGCCTAAAACCAGCGGCACGCGGCGGGCGGGGGAGGTCCCCCCGGCCCGCCCTCGGGCCGTTAGCCGTTGCAAGCTACGCTCTTCATCAGGCCGCGGCGGTCGGATCGGTTAAGTCCCATTGCTCGGGCTCCATCCGTACCGCCGGCGGCCTGGACGAGCAGTCGCCGGACATGGCCGGAGCCGGCCGTGGTGATCGCGCCCTCGCAGCACGAGGTACTGCAGGAGCTCTCCGACAGGACCAGTCCGAGATTACGGCAAGGGCCGAACTTTCCCGAAACGAAGTGGTCGTTGAGCGAAGACGAGGCGGATAGTGACTCAGCACGACCTCACACCGAACAATGCTGACAAGCGCCAGCAAAGCGATGCGATTCTGCAGCAGTTCCGAGGGGCGCAAGTCTCGCAGCTTCACCAAGCTCCTGTCCCTCGTCAGCTCCACCACTACACGTCCCGTGACGGCTTCACCGGCATACTCTCAAGCAAGTCGCTTTGGGCTTCTGACGCCCGCTATCTGAACGATTTTTCGGAGCTCTCATACGCTATTGCACTGATCGACGAGGTCGTCGCCGAGATCACCGCCGCCGTCAAAGACGAGCCTCTGCGATCAGCGCTACCCAAGGCTGTGGCTCAGCGATTCGCATACGGCCCTCGGCCGTTCGTTGCGTGCTTCTGTGAAGACGGTGACCTGCTTTCTCAGTGGAGAGGCTACGTCCCGGGCGAGAGCGGCTTTTCCCTGGGCCTCGATCTCTCTCTCTCGACGATCGGCGCCCGCGCGGGTGCGTACTTACGCAAGGTCGTGTACGACGAAGCCGTCCAGCGCGAAGCAGTAACCGAAGCAGTGACCGCGTGGCTTCAGACCGCTCGGTCGCTCCTAGAGTCGGACTCGGGTCTTACGCCGAAGGATCTATTTCCGTATCCGGCAATCAGGGCACTGCAGGAAGTCCTTATCGAGCACTACCTATGCTTCAAGCATCCCACGTTCTCAGAGGAGCGCGAGTGGCGACTCATTAAGCTGGCAAATCTCCAAGAAGAGGTGCGAAACACGCGACTGCGCGACGCTCGAGAGCGATATGAGGAACTGATTGCGACCGCACAGGAGCATGCGCGCGCGGTTGGACTCGAGATGCCAGAGGTCGGACGCCCTTGGCCGGAAGTGAATGCAGAACGTGTCAAGATCAACTTCCGTCCGTCGCGCCTCGGTTTCGTGCCATACGTCACACTACCCTTAGAGGCTGCGGCTGGGGTCTTCGCCGGCCGCTTACCTCTGCTGCAAGTCACACAAGGTCCCACCGAGAACTCGAGCCTAGCGCTTGAGGCGCTGGAAATGTATCTGGAATCGAACGGGTATGGCTTTCCACACACCGACATACGCGCCTCAGGCATCCCGCTCCGACGGTGACCTCGACTCAGGATGAAGGGGGGAGCAGCAGGATTTCGGAAGGCTCCCCTCTCGCGCGAGCGGTCGGGGCAAGATTACGAGGCGGCCAGCTCGGCGTAGGCGGTACGGATTCGTTCCAGGTGTTCGCGTGCCTCGTCGTCAAACGTGGCGGATGCTTCGAGTGCGGCGAACAGCTCGCGGTAGGCGGCGATGTCCGTTGGTCCGGTGAGGGTGGCGGTTGCGGTCTCGGTGGCGGCGATCACGGCATCGTCGTCGTAGATGTGGAAGCCGTGGCTGGGGAAGAGGTGGACGGGTGTGGTCCAGGGGATGAGCCCGATGCGGACGTTGGGGCGGGTGGTGGCTGCGGCGATGGCGTTGATTTGGTCGCTCATGATGGTGGCTGTGCCGGCGTTCCAGCGCAGGGCGCCCTCGGTCATGATGAGCGTGAGGCGCTTGGAGGGGTCGTCGAGCACGGTCTGTCGCTGGGTGCGCGCGGCGACGGCCTCGTCGATCTCGTCCTCCGGGACGGCGTGCGAGTCGGGGATGCCGAACACGAGCCGCTGATATGCGGGCGTTTGCAGGAGGCCGATGATCATCGTCGGCTGGAAGCTGAGGATGCGCGTGGCAGATCGTTCGAGCTGCTCGATGCGGCGCTGCGTTTCGGCAACGTTGCGGGCGAGGATGACCTTGGCCGAGGCCTCCTCGCGAAGTCCGGAGGCGAGCGCGAGCAGCTCCTCGCGCGCGCGGGCGTCGAGCTCGTAGACGTCCGACAGAGCGGCCACGTCATGGGTCGACGGGAGCAGGAACCCGCGTTCGATCTTTGAGACCTTCGACTGCGACATGCCGGCCCGCCGGCCGGCCTGGACGCCGGTGAGCGACTTGCCGTGTCGCGCGGCGCGCAGCGCGTCGGCCAGCCGGGCGCGGTCGCTGGGACCACGTCCGGAGGCCGACGTGACTGGCGCTGGATCGGCGGGCGTCATCCCACCTGCTGGAAGCGGTGTTCCTCGGGATGGCGAGCCCACCAGGAGGTGAACGGCTCGCTGGCGGCGAGCGCGGCCTGGCGCGCGTGTTGGTAGCACGCGAGCTGGTCGTCGTCGACGGGCTCGGCGCCGAGGAAGCGCCCGGCGTCGTCGTAGTGCATGCGGATGGCGTGTCGGTTGTCGATCAACCAGAAGTCGTGATCGATGATCCCTTCCAGGGCCGGGTGCTCGGTCAGGTCGAGGATGCGGACATCCTCGCCCGCGGCGACATTCGGGCCATAGCCCCACTCGCACTCGTAACGCAGGTAGTCGGTCAGTGGGGTGGAGAGGATGTGGACGCGCTGGTTGAGGATGCCGGCCTCGTGCTCGCGGCGTAGGCGATCGAGCCAGGGCTGCTTGCGCTCGACGGTCGGATTGCGCTCGCCGCGCAGATAGCGTGCGAAGTCCTCTCCGTCGGCTTCAACCTCGTAGGCGTCGAGTAGCTCGAGGCGGAAGGCCGACCGGGTGAGGCGCTCGTCGATGTAGCGGCCGAGGTCAGCGGCGTTGAGCACGGGCGGCCGTCTCCAGCAGTGCGATCGGGATCTCAACGGCGGCTTCGCCGTCCGGAAGGGCGATCTCTGTGAGCTCGTGCGCGGGAACCGCGTAGCCCTGGACCACGAGTGTGTCGCGGTCCGTTGCGTAGACGGTCGGGCACGTGCGTCCGTCTGGGCAATTGCCGGCGATGCGTTCGAGGCGCATGTTCCTCCCTTGACGTGGCCTTTAGTCCAGTCTAGCTCGAATATCGGCTTGACGGTCGGCGCCTACGTGCTAGCATGATTCCAGTTCAAGTGGAATCATCCTCGAGGAGGTTGAGTTCCTGTGCGTCTTCCGATCGATACGAGCCGGCTGAAGTTCCTGGTGGTGGCGCCGGCGGAGCCGTTGAAGCAGTACGAGGAGGGCAAGCCGCGCGAGGCGTGGGCGCCCAGGACGGACGCGAACGGCGAGGTGCTGTGGCGAACCCAGCTGGTGGCGCTGGGTGACGGGGAGGCGGAGATCATCCGCGTCGCGGTGCCCGGCGATCCGAAGGTCGGCCAGGGCGAGATGGTCACGGTCGACGGGCTGACGGCGCAGCCGTGGGAGCTGGAGGGCCGGTCGGGGATGGCGTTCCGGTGCGTGGCGATCCGCTCGGCGGCGGGTCGCTCGTCGGGCGCGGGCGAGAAGGCGGCGGCGTGATCCGGATCACGCGCGTGACGGCGCTGGGGACGGTGGTTGGGTCGTGATGGCGATCGACGATCTGGTCGACCGGGCGCGCGATGCGCGTCGCCGGCGCGATGAGGTCGCGAGCGAGCTGGCGGCGCTGGTGAAGGCGTTGGAGGGCATGGACGGGGTGCGGATGCTCGACGCCACGCAACGTCGTGAGCTGGCGCGTCTGCGCGAGCGTCCGCGCGCACGGCGCTCGACGCGGCGCCGGTCGCTGACGAGCATCGAGGGCGGCGCGAGCCGAGGGTGAGCCGGGGATGCGCCGGGCGGGAGGCGACAGGCAGAGCGGGCCGGAGCTGGCGGCCGGCTTGGCCGTGCTGCTCTGGCAGTACCGGCTCGAGCTGGGCTCGGTCGCCCTCGCGGTGGCCGGACAGCGCCTGCTCGCCGGTCGGACGGGTGATGTGATCGCGGCGGTCGCCGTGACGGCGCTGCTGGCCGCACTTGCCGTGATCGCGCCGGTGCGGCGGCTTGCCTGGCGCGCCCTGCGGCGCTCATGGGTGCGGCGCGCGTGGGAGCGCGCGAGCATCGACGCCGGCCTGTGCGACGGACCGCTGCACGCGCCGCGGCTGCTCGCGGTCGAGCGCGTGCCGGCGGTCGATCTGCTGCGGGTCCGCGTGCGCGGCGGTCAGTCCGCGACGGCGCTCGATGCACGGTGCGAGGAGTTGGCGGCGTCGCTGCGGGTGCGCGAGATCCGCGTACAGCGCGACCGGTCCGACGCCGCGACGGCACACGTGACCCTGGTTCGCCGCGACCCGTTCGAGGCCGCCGCGCCGGCGAGCTGGCCGACCGCCGATGTCGAGGAGCGGTCGTTGTGGGACCCGATCGCACTCGGCGTCGACGAGCACGGCCGCGCGGTGGAGATCTGTCTGGTGGAGCGCAACGTGCTCGTGGGCGGCGAGCCGGGCGCCGGAAAGTCGGTCGCGCTCTCGCTGCTGGTGGCGGCCGCGGCGCTCGATCGCGAAGCGCGCGTGTGGCTGCTGGACGGCAAGCTGGTCGAGCTGGCGGCGTGGGCGCCGGTCGCCGAGCGCCTGGTCGGCCCCGACGGCGAGCAGGCGATCACGGTCCTGCACGACGTGCAGGTCGTCATGGAGGACCGCTACCGCGAGCGGCTCGCCTGCGGGCTCCGCAAGGTCCGCCGCGAGGACGGCCTGCCGCTGCACCTGATCGTGGTGGACGAGCTGGCCTTCTACCCCACTCTCCCGGACCGCAAGCAGCGGCAACAGTTCGCCGAGCTGCTGCGCGACCTGGTGGCGCGCGGCCGCGCCGCCGGCGTGATCGTGGTCGCGGCGACCCAGAAGCCCGGGGCTGACGTCGTGCCGACCGCGCTGCGGGACCTGTTCGGGTTCCGGCTCGCGCTGCGGTGCAACACGCCGCAGGCGTCGGACACGATCCTCGGCCAGGGCTGGGCGACGGCGGGCGCCGACGCGTCGACGATCCCGGGCGGGCAGCGGGGAGTCGGCTGGCTGCTCGCGGAGGGCGAGCGGCCACAGCGGATCAAGGGCTATCACCTGACCGACGAGCAGATCGCGGCGATCGCCGAGCGCGCCGCGGCGCGCCGCGCGGACGCATGGCTGACAGCCGCGACGAGCGAGGTCGAACAGGAGCGGCAGCCATGACCGCCCGGGCGAGGTCAGCCTGGCGGTACGCGATGCCGCAACGGGCGCTGGTGGGTGAGCTGGCGATCCGGGTGTACGACCGCGGCCCGGAGCCCGACTGGCACACCGACCGGACGCTGTTCGGCCCGTGGCTTCCGTTCGAGGCCGAGCTGGTCGGGCACGAGGGCGCGACGGCGACTGGATGGAGCCGGTGGGAGGCGATCTACGGCCTGGTCGCGGCTCACGGCCGTGAGCTGGACGGACGGAAGGGCGGATCGTGATGCGGTTGGTTCGGCGATGGCGGCCGCGGCGGCGCGAGATCGCCGTTCGGCTGACGGGCGGTGAGCTGTTCGCCCGGCTCGGGCGGCTCGTGCTGTGGGCGGCGGTCGCGGTGGTGCTGGTGCGCGGACTCGGCGACATCCTCGCCTCGCCGCGGTCGACCCCGATCGTCGCGGCACGCGAGCGCACACGCGACGTGTGGCCCGATGACGCGGCGCGCGCGTTCGCCGTCCAGTTCGCGACCGCGTACCTGCATCAGTCGCCGCAGGACGATCCGGGCGACTACGCGCGCCGGATCGCCGACTTCGGCTCGAGCGAGCTGGCGAGCGAACTGGCGCCCCGGCTCGATCGACGCGGCTCGGGACAGGCCGCTCGCACGGCCGCCGTCGCGGGGTCGACTACGGTCGATGCCCGGCACGCGCTGCTGACCGTCGCGGCCACCGTGACCACCGCGGACGCGGTCACGACCCGCCATCTGACGGTGCCGGTCGCGCGCGACGCCGCCGGCGGCCTGACGGTCTACGACCTGCCGTCGTTCGCCGCGGCGCCCACCCGCGCGAGCGCCGCGCCCCCGAACGGCGAGCCGCTGGTCGGAGACGAGCGCCCCGCGGTCGAGGATGTGGTGGGCCGATTTCTGCGCGTCTACCTCGCCGGCGATAGCGGCGGTCTGAGCTACCTGGTGCCGCCGGGAACGCGGATCGCGGCGGTGGGCGGCCGGTTTGAGCTGGTCGAGCTGGGATCGATCACTAGTTTCGGCGAACCGAGCGGCGACGAGCGGCTGGTGCTCGTGCGCGTACGGGCACGCGACTTGTTCTCGCGCGCGTTGTACGCGCTGCGTTACCGGGTGCGGCTCGTGCGGCGTGATCGCTGGTACGCGGCCGACGTCAACGGCGCCGGCGCGGGGAGCGGGTCGCGATGAGCCTCGCGCAGGTGCGCGACGAGTTCCTCGCCGCCCGGGCAGCGCGCGGGGATGAGGTGGCGTTCGCGGCGCTGGCGCGCCGGTACCGCGGGCTGCTCGGTACCGCCACGCGGTACTACGCGGCGGGCGTAGACGCGGACGATCTGCGCCAGGCGGCGCTGATCGGGCTGTATTTCGCGTGTCGCAGCTTCGATCCCGGGCACGGCTGCCGGTTCGCCGGCTGGGCGCGACGGTGCGTGCGCCAAGCCATCCTCAACGCGCTGCGGTGGCCGGGCGGCCGCCGGCAGCGGGTGCTCACCGACGCGCTGCACGACGGCGAGGACGTGACCCGCCAGCTCGAGCACCGCGTCGCGGCCCCGGCCGGCAGCGATCCCGCGGTGGTCGTGGCGCTGCGCGACGAGCTGCGCGAACGCGTTCACGCCTCACGACGTCGGGTCGATCGCCGGCGCCGCTACAGCGACGAACAAGTTCGCCGGGCGCTGGCGCTGATCGCCGCCGGCAAGACGCTCAAGGAGACCGGCTGGGCGGTCGGCGCTCCGCCCGGTCGCGTCGCATGTTGGGTCAGGCGCGCCGGCCAGCCGCGGCCGGGCGGGCGGCGCCGCTACAGCCGGACCGAGATCGACCACGCCCTCGCGCTCGTGCACACGGGCGCGTCATTGCGCCAAGCCGGCGCCGCGGTTGGGGCGACCAACGCGATCGTCCTGCGGTGGATCCGAAAGGCCGCATGACCGCGCACGCGGAAACGTCGATCGTCGCGCCCGAGCTGCTGGCGGAGCTGGCCGCGCGCGCCGGCCGGCCGGACTTCCCGCGGCTTGAGGCGCAGCTGCGTTCCTCCGGGTACTGCGCGCGCCCCGTGCGTCTACAGGGGCACGTCGAGGTGTGCGAGGGCGGCCGCCGGCGGCGGGTGTGGTCGACCGACACCGAGCCCGACCAGATCCTGCGCAAGGCGTGCGGCAACCGCCGCGAAGCGGTGTGCCCGCCGTGCGCGGAGCGCTACCGCGGCGACGCCTACCAGCTGCTCGCCGCCGGGCTCAGGGGCGGCAAGGGGGTGCCCGAGACGGTCGCCGAGCATCCGGCGGTGTTCGTGACCTTCACCGCGCCGAGCTTCGGACTCGTCCACACCCGGCCGCTCGGTCCGGGCGGGGAGCCGCGACGGTGCCGCCCGCGGCGCGACGCGCCGGTCTGCGAGCACGGGGTCAGGCTGAGCTGCGGAGCGGTGCACGACGAGGACGATCCGCGCCTCGGCGAGCCGATCTGCCTGGACTGCTACGACCACGCGGGCGCTGTGATCTGGAACAACGCGCTCGGCGAGCTGTGGCGGCGCACGGTCCCGGTCTACCTGCCGCGCACGCTCGCGGCAATGACGGCGATGACCCAGGCGCGGCTACGGGGCCTGGTGCGCGTGTCGTACGTGAAGGTGACCGAGTATCAGCGGCGCGGGCTCGTGCACCTGCACGCCGTGATCCGGCTCGACCGCGCGATGCCGAAATACCGCGCCGATGAGGTCCGGCCACCGGACACGCGGTTCACGACTGAACTGCTCGAGGACGCGATCCGCGAGACGGTCGATGCGGTCTCGGCGCCGCTCCCGGACGAGCTCGGCGGCGGCCGCGTGCGCTGGGGCAACGAGTTCGACGTCCGTGCGCTCGTCGACGGCAGCACCAGGAGCGAGGTCGCCGGCTACCTCGCCAAGTACGCGACCAAGAGCACCGAGCAGGCCGGCGGGCTGCTGCACCCGATCGACCGCGAGCAGGCCGACACCGCACCGGTGCGCGAGCACGTCCGCGAATACCTGCGCGCCGCGTTCCGCCTGAACGACGCATGCCAGGCTGCCGCCACGCAGCGCGCCGCCGCTGACGCCTCCAGGCGATCGAGTGTTCCGCCTGGCGCGGAGACGGCGCGTGACGGCAACCTGCTCGCCCGGCGTGCCGCTCAGGCGATGAGCCGCGGCGAACGGGTCCGACTACGGATGCGACGCGGGGCCGAGCACGTCGGCCGGATCGTGCGCTGGTCGCCCACCCGGACTCCGGCCGAGCTCGGGCTCGACACCGGCCGCGTGCTGCCGATCGCGGAGGTCAAGGTCATCGCCACTGCGCGACGGGCACGGCGAGATCGCCATGACCGGCGATTGGCGAAGTGTGTGCACGCGTTCGGCTACCGCGGCCATTGCCTGACCAAGAGCCGCCGCTACTCGACGACGTTCAAGGCGCTGCGCGAAGCGCGCGAGCGTCACGTCCACGAGCAGCTGCTCGCCCGGTCGCATCATGCGGCGCAACGGACGCTCGCCGAGCTGGACCCGGGGGAGCGGATCGCGAGCTTCCGGTACGTCGGGCGAGGTCATGTCACAGCCGCTGACGCGCTGCTGGCCGCTTCGGCGGCCGCGAGGGCGCGTGAGGGACGTGCAGCGGCACGGCTGGAGCGGGCAACGGCGATCGAGACGGGAGGTAGAGCGTGAGCGGGAAGGTCATGACGATGGGGGCTGCGAGCACACGTGAACTGCGGCAGGCTCTGGCGGCGGTGATCGCGGGTGACGAGGACGGGCTGCGTCGCCTGGCGGAGCTGCTGGCGCCGTATCTGCTGGCTCCGGAGGCGCCCTCGGAGTCGGACCGGTGGATGGACTCGCGGCAGGCGGCCGAGTACGCCGGCACCACGCGGCACGCGCTGCACAAGGCGATGGCGGCGCGCGAAGTCCACTTCCAGCAGGACACGCCGGGCGGCAAGGCGTGGTTCAAGCGCGCGGACATCGACGCGTGGCGGCGCGGCGAGCGGCCGGTATCGGAACTGAGGCGGGCGGCGTGAGCGCGCTCAAGCCTCCACGGCCGTGGCCGGCCGATGCGTCGGGCCGGCCGAAGCGGCGGGTGGCCGTGCCCGGAAGCCGGGGCGTCTACTGGCGGCCGGACGGGATGCTGGAGGTCGGCTATCGCGATGCCGATGGCCGGCTGCGCTGGCGCGGCCCGTACGAGACAGTCACTGCGGCGCGGGGGGCGCGTGATGACGCTCGGTCGCGGGCGCGTGGCGGTGAGCGCGAGTCGGCCAACCCTCGGCTGAAGTTCGGCGAGGCGGCTGATCGCTGGCTCGCCGAGCAGGTCGTCGAGCTGCGGCCCGCGACCCGCGCAATCTACGGCAACGCGGTTCGCAACCACCTCGCGCCACGCTGGGGCGGTCGGCGCATGGACGCCATCGAGGTGACGGATGCGGCTCGGCTGGTGCGAGAGCTGCGCGCTGGAGGCCTGAGCGAGTGGACAATCGCGGGGATTCTCAAGGCCGCCGGGCGGGTGTTCAAGTTCGCGCGTCGGCACTGTCGCTGGCGCGGTGAGAATCCGATTGCGCTGTTGGAGGCGGGCGAGCGGCCGAAGGTGAGCGTGACGCCGGAGCGGCGCGTCTATCAGGGCGACGAGCTGGCGGAGACCCTTGCGGCCACGACGGAGCCGTGGCGGACGCTGTTCCGGCTGGCGGGCATCGTGGGAGGTCGCGAGAGCGAGCTGCTGGGGCTCTGGTGGGAGAACGTCGACCTCCGCGATCTCGACGGGGCCACGATCCGCTTCACCCATCAGGTCGACCGGAAGGGACGGCGGGTCGAGCTGAAGACCGAGGAGAGTAAGGCCAGGCTGCCGCTGCCGCGATCGACGGCGCGCATGCTGCTGGAGCACAAGGCGCGGACTCCGGCGCCGACGTCTCCGACGTCGTTCGTGTTTGGGACGCGAACGGGCCGGCCGCTGGGCCAGCGGAACGTGCTGAGAGCGCTGTATCGGGCGCAGGAGCGCGCTCGCGACGCTGACGGGCGGCCGACGTTCCCGGAGCTGTTCGAGCACGACGAGCACGGGCGCCTGGTGGCGGACGAGGATGGTGCCTACGTGCCGCGCAAGGTCAACCGTCGGGAGCTGCCGCCGCTCCCGGACTTCCACGCGCTCAGGCACGCGGCCGCGATGGAGTGCGACGATGCCGAGGAGGCGCGCGACCTGCTGCGGCATCGGAACAGCAACGTGACGCGGGCGATCTATCGCGCGCACTTCACCGATCGCCGGCGCGAGGCGCTTCGCGCGCGCATGGAAACGCGGATGGAAACAACGGACGTCGACGACAGGGACCGAGGGACCACGCGACCGAGCGGCGAAGTCGTGGATTTGCAGGGAGCTCGCTCAGCCGGGGAGTAGACGGCGGGCGCCGCTCGCGGCTTACAAGCAGGAGGTCCGCGGTTCGAGCCCGCGACCGCCCACCTCACGAACGCCCCGCTGACACGCGATCCTTGCAGGCCTCGACGTCCCGCCAGCCGACCTCGGCGGCGGGCTGGTACCTGCGCTCCACGGAGCTACCCGGCAAGCCCCACTCGTGTGCTTCGCGGCCGGGTCATACTCCGACGGCTGACGGCGACACGCGCCGAGTCGGCGAACGAGAGGGAGGGACGATGCCGCTCTATCTGTCGAGGTTCAGCTATACGCCGGAGACTTGGGCCAAGCTGATCGGCAACCCAGAGGACCGCCGAGAGGCCGCCCAGTCGTATATCGAGTCGGTCGGTGGGAAGCTCCACGGGTTCTGGTACGCCTTCGGCGCCCACGACGGCTTCACCCTGTGGGAGGCTCCCGACAATGTGTCCATGGCCGCGGTTGCGCTGGCGATCGGTGGCGGGGGTGCGCTCAGCTCGCTCGAGACGACGGTCCTCCTGACGGTCGACGAAACGATGGACGCTCTGCGCAAGGCCGAGCAGGTCCAGTACCGAGCGCCCGGCGCGTAAACCGCGTTGGACGAGGGACGCGCTTCCGCACTGCTGCGGCTGTCGGCATCGAGCCCACGCCGGATCCGGCCGGGAGCGAGCTGCGGCTCCCGGTCGTCGGCGGCTCCCCCGCGCTCGGCTTCTAGGCACCGGGGTCCCGCCGTCGTCGACGGCGGGACCCCGCGCCCTCCCCCCTACGATCCCGGGGCATTGCACCTCAGTCCGGCCCCGGAGGCAATGCCCATCCCGTGGAGGTCTCTCAACGCCCTCGTCCTGATCGTCCTCGCCGGCTGCGGGAGCGATGCCCAGCCCGCGATCGTCCAAGAGCTGCGGGACGGCGGCCTCGTGCTGGTGATGCGCCACGCGGCGACGGAGTCAGCGACGCCCCCGAGCGAGTCGCTGCGCTCCTGCGACCGCCAGCGCAACCTGTCGGCCGCCGGCCGCGAGCAGGCGCGCGCCATCGG
This sequence comes from Solirubrobacteraceae bacterium, assembly GCA_050696935.1. Taxonomy (GTDB): domain Bacteria; phylum Actinomycetota; class Thermoleophilia; order Solirubrobacterales; family Solirubrobacteraceae; genus DASSUW01. Next base: position 25,619 of record JBOGYU010000006.1, read on the forward strand.
CGAGGCGATGCGCGCGCTCGACGTCCCGATCGGCGACGTGCGCTCCAGCCCGATGTGCCGCGCCCGCGACACGGCGCGGCTCGCGTTCGGCCGCGTCGAGATCGACCGCGATCTGGTCTCCCCGGGCGTGATCGGGACGATCGAGGCCGACGACCGGCGCGCCGCCGCGCTGCGCGAGATGGTCCACACCGCCCCGCCGGACGGCACCAACACCGTGCTCGTCACGCACACCGGCAACATCGGCGCCGCGTTCGAGGAGTCCGTGGACGAGGGCGAGCTGCTGGCCTACGACCGCGGCCGGCTGGTCGGGACGCTCAGCCCCGGGGAGCTCGCTCGCGCCGCGGACGCTCCTCCCGGATGAACCGCGTCCCGATCGTCACCAGCAGGTGCACGACGCCGAGCACGATGAAGAACGCGAGCGCTGGATCGTCGTCGTCGAAGCCGAACAGGAACGGGGATGCGATCAGGAGGATCGCGAGCAGGTAGTCGAGGATCACGTGGGCCTGCACCGGGATCGACTTGATCAGCCCGGTGGACATCGCGGTCGAGGCGGTCACGACCAGGATCACGACGCCCGCGCCGATCGCCACCCCCGTCGCCGTGTCCGAATCGAACCCGAACAGGAACGGGGCGGCGATGAACAGCGCGGCGGCGGCGTACTCCAGGACGCCGTGCACGAACGCGGGGATCGGGCCCTGCTTGAACATGGCCCGGACGCTACCCGAAGAACACCTCGGCGGTGTCGAACAGCTCCGAGTCCAGGAGCTTCGGCGCGGCCAGCGCCTCGTCGAGCGGCACGCGCACGATCGCCGTCCCCCGCAGCGCGACCATCTTGCCGTAGTCGCCCTCGCTGGCGGCGTCGATCGCCGCCACGCCGAAGCGCGTTCCCAGTACCCGGTCGTAGGCGACCGGCGTGCCGCCGCGCTGCACGTGACCCAGGATCGTCATGCGCGACTCGTAGCCGGTGCGCTTCTCGATCGCCTTCTCCAGCTCGACCGCGATGCCGCCGAGCCGGACGTGCCCGAACGCGTCGGTGTCCACGTGCTCGGAGACCACGTCGCCGTCGCGGGGCGTGGCCCCCTCGGCCACGACCACGATCGAGAAGGTGGAGCCGCGCGAGTGGCGGCGCTGGATCCGCGCGCACACCTCGTCGATGTCGAACGGGCGCTCGGGGACAAGGATCACGTCGGCCCCGCCGGCGATCCCGGAGTAGGCGGCGATCCAGCCCGCGTGCCGCCCCATCACCTCGACGATGATCACGCGGTTGTGGCTCTCCGCAGTGGTGTGCAGCCGGTCGATCGCGTCGGTGGCGATCTGCACCGCCGTCTGGAAGCCGAACGTGAAGTCGGTCCCCGCGAGGTCGTTGTCGATCGTCTTGGGCACGCCGACGACCGCGACCTGCTCGTCCACCAGCCGGCGTGCGACGCCGAGGGTGTCCTCCCCGCCGATCGGGATCAGCCCGTCGAGCGAGCGGCGCCGCATCGCCTTCCGCACCCGGTCCGCGCCGCCGTCCTCCTTGAACGGGTTGGTGCGCGAGGAGCCGAGGATCGTGCCGCCGCGGTGCAGGATCCCGCGGGTCGTCTCGTTGGTGAGGTCGACCGCCTCGTTCGAGAGCACCCCCGCCCAGCCGTAGCGGAAGCCCACGAACTCGTGGCCGTGCTGGGTGCCCTTGCGGACGATGCCGCGGATCACCGCGTTGAGCCCGGGGCAGTCTCCGCCTCCGGTCAGGACGCCAAATCGAGCCATGCCCCGGAGCGTAACCGGCGCCCGCCTTTCGGCGGGCGCCGGGGCTTTGTCACGCCTTGGCGGGCTCGGGCACGTGGCCCTCGTGCGAGATCCTCGGCAGCCAGCCGAGGCGCTTCGGCAGGTACCAGTTCCACTCGCCGAGCAGCTTCATCGCCGCCGGGAGCAGGACGCCGCGCACGATCGTGGCGTCGATCAGGACGGCGGTCGCGAGGCCGACGCCCATCTGCTTGAACTCGAGCATGCTCAGCGATCCGAAGATCGAGAACACCGCGACCATCACGATCGCCGCGGCGGTCACGACGCCGGCGGTCGACTTGATGCCGTGCGCGACGGCCTCGTCGGTCTTCATCCCGCGGTCCACCGCCTCGCGGATCCGGCTGATGATGAACACGTGGTAGTCCATCGAGAGCCCGAACAGGATCACGAACAGGAACAGCGGCAGCCAGGCGGTGATCCCGCCGATCGACTCGTACCCGAGCAGCCCCTCGAGGTTCCCGTCCTGGAAGACCAGCTTGAGGACGCCGTAGGCGGCGCCGACCGACAGCAGGTTGAGCACGATCGCCTTCAGCGGCACCACGATCGAGCGGAACGTGACCAGCAGCAGCACGAACGCCAGGCCGAGCACGAACGCGAACACGATCGGCAGGTGCGACGTCATCGAGTCGTTGAAGTCCTTCGAGCCGGCGGTGACGCCGGTGACGTCGGTCTCCACGCCGCCGACGTTGTCGATCGTGGCGGGGATCACGCTCTCGCGGAGCGTCGCGAGCGCGGCCTCGGACTCGGCGTCGGTGCCGTCGCCCTGCATGGGGACGTTCACGACCGCCACCGTGCCGTCCGGGCTGACGTCCGTGGTGACGGGCTCGGACATCTGGCCGGTGGCGAGCGCCCGCTCGGTCATCTGCTGGATTCCGGCCTGCACCTCCGGCCGCGTGACGTCATCGCCGTGGACGGCCACGACCGCCGGCTGCGGCCCGCCCGGGAAGGCGGCCATGATGCCGTCGTAGGTCTGGATGACCTCCAGGTCGCGCGGCATGCTGTTGAAGCCAGGGTTCACCGTGTTCAGGCTGAGGCCGGGGATCGCGAGGGCGACCAGCAGGCCGCCGGCCAGCACGAGCGAGAGCACCGGGCGGCGCAGCACGCGGTCGAGCACGAAGCTCCACACGCGCGATTCGCCGTGGTTGCGGTGGCGCATCCGCCCGATCACCGGCACGCGGCCCTTCTCGACCTTGTCGCCGAGCTTGGACAGCATCGCGGGGAGGACGGTCAGCGAGCCGAGCACGGAGACGGCGACCACGAGGATGGTGCCCATCGCGAACCCGGTGAACACGATGCTGCCGGCGAAGAACATGCCGGCCATCGCGATCATCACGGTCAGGCCCGAGATCAGGACGGCCTTGCCGGAGGTCGCGGCGGCGAACTCGAGCGCCGCCTCGCTGGAGCGCCCGGCGTCGCGCTCCTCCATCTTGCGCCGCAGGTAGAACATCGAGTAGTCGACGCCGACGGCGAGGCCGACGAGCAGGATCACGGAGCTGGCCGCCTCGTCCATCGGGACGATCTGGCTGATCGGCGCGACGAGGCCGATGGTCGCCATCACCGCGGTGAGGCCGAGCAGCAGGGGCACGCCGGCAGCGACGAGCGCGCCGAACGCGATCACGAGGATGAGCAGCGTGATCGGGAGGGAGAGGACCTCGGCCTTCTGGAAGTCGTCCTCGAACGCCTTGCTCAGCGCCTTGGACGCGCTGGCGCCGCCGAACTGACCGATGGTGACCCCGGGGTTGGCGCGCTGCGCGGCGGCGGTGGCGGCGAGCGCCGGGTCGACGCGGTCCTCGACGACGTCCTCGTCCCCGGGGATCTCGAACGTGATCAGCACGGAGCGGCCGTCCTTGGACAGCTGGCCCTCGTTGCCCTTCGCGAGCGGGGGCTCGACGTTCTCGACGTGGCGGGTCGCCTCGAGGCGCTGGACGGTGTCCTCGACGGCGGCCGTGAAGGCGGGGTCGCCGATCCTGGTCGAGCCCTTGCCCTGGACGAGCACCTGCTCGTCGGCGCTCTCCTTGAAGTCTGCGGCGGCGATCGCCTGGTCGGCGACCTTGGCGGAGCCGTTGCCGTAGTCCTCGGTGGCGATCGACTGCTGGCCGATGGCGCCCCCGAGCACGAAGGCGATCGCGACGAACGCGAGCCAGCCGAAGATCGCAGTCTTGCGGTGCCGTGCGCTCCAATGGGCGGCGCGCGCGGCGAGGTTGCGGGGTTGCACTAGGGAGCCTCCGAAGCAGGGATCTTCTGGTCTGCTCGAAGCCTCGTCCCGCGCCGCCCCGGGAGCATTGGAGCGGACTGGTGTCTGCCGGTGCGGACAGCCCCACCGGGCCCGGTGGGGCTACCGCTCGGCTGCCTGCCGGCCTACAGCAGGATGATCAGCAGGATGATGATGATGAGGAGTGTGCCCAGTCCGATGTACATGGACTCCCCTTACCCGCAACGCGCGATTCCCGTGCCATACTGGACGTCCGCCAGCGGCAAGCCCGGTCGCGGAACCACGCCCGGGGGGCGTAGCTCAGTTGGTTAGAGCGCCGGCCTGTCACGCCGGAGGTCGCGGGTTCGAGTCCCGTCGCTCCCG
>JBOGYU010000007.1:0-29457 GCA_050696935.1 Solirubrobacteraceae bacterium
TTGAGGGTGGGGACAGGCCATCGAGCACGGACCTGGAACAGCGCTCTACGACATCAGCCGAGCCTCCAATCTTGCGTGTTCACTCGTTGCGTGCGACCTCGCGTCGCACCGTCCCGAGCGAGCGTCTGGGAGCTTGCCGCCGAGACGATCGCATATCGCGCGAAGGAGCAGCGCCGGGCGGCGAGGCATCCCCGTCGTTGATGGACGATGATCCTGGCGTGGCGTACGACGAGGATCTCGCCAACCGCATTCGTGAGCTGATCGCCGCTGAGCCCGATGTCAGCGAGCAGAAGATGTTCGGAGCTCTCGCCTTCCTCGTCGGCGGCAACATGTCGGTCGCGGCCAGCGGTCAGGGCGGCCTGATGGTCCCGGTCGACCCCGAGGACACCGATGAGTCTCTCGTCAAGCCGCATGCGCAACCATTCGTGATGCGCGGTCGGGCGATGCAGAGATGGTTACGCGTCGACGCCGAGGGCGTGCGAACCGAACGCCAGCTCGAACCCTGGGTCAGGCGCGCCTCGCGTACGCCCGCTCGGTTCCGCCGAAGCGGTAGGGCCCTCGCCACGGGATCCGAATGCGGGACCGTCAGCGCCCTCCACAAGAAGGGTCCGCCGGTGCCGCCTGTCGCGCAACGCGGAACGCAGCACGCTTGAGAGACAACGGCGACTCGAGCAAATGCGCCGCCGATCGAGGAGCTCCCGCCACCGCGCGACGATGGCTCAACCGCTCACCTGCCGTGGGTGCGGCTATCCGCGATCGAGCTGCCCTCGACGGACGGCGGAGGCGTCGCGCTGAGTCAGCTCGTCGCCCGCTAACCTCGATCCTCGGTCAAGAAAATGCCCTGAGGTTTCAGCGGGGCGGGAACCGGAACCGGAGCTGGCGGCCGTCGAGCGAGGGGATCGGGGTCGGTTGGTCGGCGAGGCCGGCGTCGATCAGGACGGGGTGGTAGGTGCGCACGTGCAGATCGACGGTGAGGGTCTGCTCGGCGACGTGGATCGTGCCGGTGGCGTCGAGGAAGTGGCGCCAGATGGTGTCGGGGGTGGCGCGTTGGTAGCGGGGCAGCCGGCGGGCGAGCAGGCGGTAGAGGTTGCCGGCGATCACGGTCAGGGTGGTGTCGAGGTCGACGTTGAGCGGCAGGCCGCTGGTGAGCGCGTCGAGGTGGAAGCCGCCGATGTAGGCGTCGAGTTCGTTCTCGATCGTCATCCGTTCGGCGTAGCGGGCGAACAGCTGCTTGTTGGTGGGCTCGAGTGCGTTGGTGATCAGCAGCGTGGGCTGCTCGCGGCCGATGTTGCGGATGGCGAGCTGGCGCACCGGCGCCTCGATGCCCTTGATCGGGACGAGCTCGTCGATGATCTCGGGTGAGCGGTAGCGGCCCGTGCGCTCGACGCGCACCCGCTTCCAGTCCGAGTTGGGCCGGGCGGCGAGGTCGGCGATCAGCTTCGGGCCGCGCTCGCGCAGGGTCAGCCAGTGGATGCCGCGCTCCGACAGCTCGTTGAGGATCTTGTAGGTGGTGAGCTTGGAGTCAAAGACGAGCAGGCCGGGGTCGGCGCCGGCGACTGACTGCCAGTAGTCGGCGAAGGCGATCACCTCGCGCGCCTGCTCGGCCTTGGTCAGGTCGGCGTTGGCGTAGACCATCTCCTGGGAGGCGTGGTCCTGGGCGAAGAAGCTGAGCACCGCGCGGGTGCGCTGCGAGCGGCGCGGGACGTAGTGCTTCTCGGGCGGGGCGTCCTCGCCGTGGTGGCGGATCGCGTGGAAGTCGAGGTTGAAGCCGTCGGCCCCGGAGGCGAGCCCGAGCTCGCGTAGCCGCGCCGCGACACCGGCGAGCAGCCGCTCGTTCGCGGCCCGGCGCACCCGGTAGGAGTAGCTCGTCAGGTGCGTCTGCTTGGGCAGCGCGGTCAGCCCCAGCAGCAGCCCCAGGCCCGGGTCGTCGGAGAGCGCGTGCGTGCGGCTGACCCTGGGCGTGCGCGCGCACTTGGCCAGCAGCAGCCCCGAGCGAGTGCCAGGCCGACAGCACCGAGGTCTGCGGGTAGCCGACGCTGGCGACCAGCTCGGCGAGTCCGAGCTCACTCATGGCGGGCACCAGCAACCACAGCCCGGCGTGATCGCAGGGGATCACCGCCCCCCGCGGCCACTCCTCCAGCGCGCGCGCCTTGACCGGCTCAAGCCGCGGCGGCGCGCCGCGCTGACCAGCCGCGCGCCGCGGCAGGCGCTCCAAGCCCTCGGCCTCGAGGATCGCCCACACCGTCTGCGCCGAGACCGGCGTGCCGGCGTCGGTGAGCGCGACGGCGATCTCGGTGACCGAGCGATCCTCGGCGCGCAGCGCGAGCACCCGATCGCGGATCCGCTCCGCGATCCGCGGCCCCTTCGGCCCCGGCTTGGCCGAGCGAAAGAACGCCGCCTTCCCGCTGCGCAGCTCGGAGGCCAGCTGGTGCACCACCCGCGGCGAGTAGCCGAAGCGCTCCGCGACCGCCCCTCGACGAAGTAGGCGCGCAGCGCCTCGTAGCGGCGCTGGGCCGGCTCGCTGGGCTCGAGGAAGTACTCCGCCCCCGACCGCATCCCTCAGGTCGTCTTGCTGAATAACACACGCCAAGAGTAGAGTCGTTCTCGGACGGATCTTGCGCTCGATCCAGCCCAGCCTGTTACCGATCCCGCATAACCAAGCGGTATTCGGGACACCAGACCTCCCGCTGGCCATCGGTCCCCACCGGAAACGACACCAACATCACGCTGCACTAGCTCAAGCAGATCACCTGAGACACCTGCCCGCCGAGCCCCCAAACCCAGCGGACAAGTCACCTCCGAGCGCCGAGGCCCCGACTCAACACGCGGCCAAGCGCCTCCCGAGGATCGAGGCTAAGTGGTCCCACCCCAAGTTCGGTGCCGGACGAGGGAGGATGGTGAAGATGGCGACGAACCTCTTCGTCGTTCGATTAGCTCATCATTGGTTGAACCGGGTCGCCCGGCGATGGGACCATGACGGTGACGATGTCGGAGCAAAACAAGCGGCTGGCCCGTCGCGCTCTTGAAGAGATCTATGCGAAGGGGAATTTCGAGCTCGCGAACGAGCTCGTCCATCCCGACTTCGTGGACCACGAGCCGGCGCACCGAGAGCAGCCGATCCCGAGAGCGTCAAGCAAACCGCGCGGCGCCTCCAGAGCGCCTTCGGCGGCCCTCGGTTCGAGGTCGAGGACGAGATCGCGGAAGGCGACAAGGTCGTCCAGCTGGTGACCATGAGCGGACGCCACACCGGCCCGCTCATGGGCCGTGAGCCGACGGGCAGGGAGTTCGCCGTCCGACACACCTACATCTGGCGGATTGCCGACGACAAGATCGTCGACCATTGGGGAAGCCGGGATGACCTCGGCCTTCTCGCGCAGCTTGAGCTCCTTCCGCTCGGCAAAGAGCCGGACGCAGGCTAGCTCCGCCCTGCTCGCGAATGCCGGGCGCAGCCGCCATGCAGTCGTCTTGACCGACGAGACGCCCGTCTTGGCCGACGCGGGCGGTCCGAGTAGCGGGTCGGATCACACCTGCTCCCGTCACGGATTGCCGGGGCGGCGCCGATGAGTTTCTCCCGACCGACAGGTCTATAGGGTGACTTCGGCGGAGCCAAGGCGTCCGCCGAGCGACGATTCGAGAGGAGACGCTATGCCTGGACAGGTGGTGCATGTCGAGATCCCGGCGGACGACACCGCGAAGGGGCGCGAGTTCTGGGGCTCGCTCTTCGGGTGGCAGTTCGAGGCCTTTCCCGGCCCGTTCGAGTACCACACGACCCAGATCAGCGAGCAGACGGGCGGGGCGATCACCAACATGGAGCCCGGCAAGCGCGGGGCGCGCGTCTACTTCGACGTGGACGAGATCAACGCCGGCGCCGCACGCGTGAAGGAGCTCGGCGGCGAGGCTGACGAGCCGGCCCCGGTGCCGGGCATGGGCTGGTTCGCGACCTGCAGGGACACCCAGGGGAACGAGTTCGGCCTCTGGCAGCACGACCCGTCCGCCCCGGCCCCGACCGAGTAGACCTCCAGCGGCAGGCGCTACCGACGATGGCCGACAAGGGCGGAGAAGAACTCGCCCGGGCCCAGCGCGCGCCCGACCCGCCGCTCGCCTGGCACGATGGCCAGGCGTCTCGCGTGGCGCCTGCGTCGCTTGCGCAACGCGCGCAAGCGACAGGCAGAGACGGCATCCAGCTACGGCGACCTCGCCGCATGATCGGCTCGCCGCGCGTGGACCCGGGCTCCGGCTGGCAGCTGAGCCGCCGCCGCCGTCAAGAGCCGCTTAACCGGAGCGGTGGGAGAGGACGTTCACGATTGTCCCGCTTGGCTCGCGGAGCATGAAGCGCCGCACTCCCCACTCCTCGTCGCGCAGCGGATAGGCGATCTCGAGCCCCCGCTCCACTGCCCGGGCGTGGATCGCACCGACGTCATTCACCTCGACCGAGATCCCGGGCGCCGCCGGGTCGTCGTTGCCGATGATCGTCACCTGGGCCGCGGGGTTGGTCGGGGAGGCGACGGTCACCACCCAGCCCAGATCCATCGCCACCTCGAAGCCGAGCAGGTCGACGAAGAAGTCCCGCGTCTCGGCGGGTAGATCTGAGCTGATGTTTGGGACCCGCCCTCCTGATCGTCACCCCGCATTTCTATCGGTCCAACGTGCGACGAGGTAGCGCGATGCGGTTCGCAGGGCAGCTTCGGCGCTGCCCCACAGTCGGAGCGCGTGCTTCAGCCGCTACGCGCGAACTCTGGGAGCGGGCTTGGGTGCCTGGGTTCGTAGAGACCGATCTCGCCCGCGCCGGGGATCTTGAACTGCGCGATCCGGCCCCAGCCCTCGTCCTCGATCGCCGCGACGAACTCGACGCCCTTGCGCTCGAGCTCCTCGACGGTCCGCTCGATGTCGTGGCACATGAGGAACAGGGCGTGGTGCCCCGGCCCGCGGCCCCAGCCGGAGCCGGGGTGGACCGCGACCTCGCCCGGCGGCAGGGCGAAGATCAGCCAGCCATCGCCGGCATCGACCCCCTTGAAGCCGAGCACGTCGCGAAGGAACTCCCGGGCTCGCTCGGCGTCCTCGGCGAAGATGATCGTGTGTGCTCCGGCGATCACGGCGGGATCGTAGCGCCGGCTATTGCAGCGCCGGGAGCCGGTGGCGGCGAGCGGCGGCCCGAGACCGCGTCGCCTGATTCCCGATGCGATCGGCGTTTGCACCAGGCCGAGCTCGACGCGCCGCTCAATGTCGGAATGCGCGAGGAGCGAGCGTCTCCCTCGACGCTCGGCGCGCTCTCGCGTTGGACGAAGACCGGGAGCCCAGCCCGGCCGCGAGCAGACGCCTCCTTCCCATGCTTGCGAGAGCGGTGCTAGTCGACGCGATGCTAGGCCGCCCGGGCCTGTCCTGACTGCGCGCTCAAGACCAGTTGCCGGATGTCGTCGGCGATGTCGGAGAGGTCTTGGATGCCCACGATGCGGGTGATCCGCTCGTCGTGCATGTCGAAGACCCACGCCCACGCGGCCTGATGGGTGACGCCGCTCTCCTTCACCTTGAAGGTCTCGTCGCCCAACTGCACGACGCGATCGCCGTCGCCGTAGTACTCCAATGGCTTCAGGAAGGGATCGAACTCGATCGCGGCCGAGCCGTTCACGAAGTAGTCGATGACGGCCTGCCTGCCGCGGAGCTTCCCGACCGGCAGCTCGAACACGACCTCGTCGGCGAGCGCGTCGACGAAGGGCTGCATGTCGGACTCTCCCCGCTCGATCGGATCCCAGATGCTCCGCAGCAGCGCGACGTTGTCGGTCGTCGGCGCCTTGCTCCCTCGCGGGGGAGCGCCCTCGATCGGGTGGAAGGTCTCGAGCAGAGCCGCGTGCTCCGATTCCTCTTGGGCCTTGATCCAGTGCGGGTAGGTGACGTAGACGACCTCCGCGCCGGCCTCCTCGGCCGAGTAGACGACCTTCGTGCCCCTGTTGAGGAAGATGAACTCGCCGGCCTTGGCAGTCGTCTTGATTCCATCCTCCGAGGTGACCGAGTACGAACCCCGGGTCACGATCAGCGCCTCGTCGTAGGTCACGACCCATTCGTTTGACTCTCCCGGGGCGTAGCGGGCGAAGCCGACGCTCATCGTGTCGCCGTTGCTCGAATCGACGACGTCGCTTAGGAAGACCTGGCGGTCCTCCGACTGGTGCCAGGTCTCAACGTCGTCCGGGGTGAACAGCCTGATGCCTTCGGAGCCTCGTGTCATTGCCGTCCTCCGCGCGTCGTAGAAGTCACGGTGCGAGATAGTCACATGTTGTGATAGACACGGTAGCATACGATCCATCAGTGGGCCGGGGCACTAACCGAAGACGGCCGAGACCGCGTGAGCTGGGGCTCGGGATCCTGGCGGCCAGGCTCCTCTTCGCGGTCCAGGATGAGCTCTACGCGCGGCTGGAAGAGGCCGGCCATGGAGAGCTGACGCGTCTCCACGGTGCAGTCATCGCCCATCTCGACGAAGACGGCACTCGCGCGACGGAGCTCGCGCGACGCTCGGGGCGCCACAAGCAGGTGATCGGGCGGATCGTCGACGAGCTCGAGGCGCTCGGGTACGTGGAGCGCTGCCCCGAGGAGGGCGACCGCAGAGCGAAGCTCATCGTCCCGACCCGGCGGGGACGCGAGGTCATGCGGCTCTCCGACGAGATCATCGCCGACATCGAGCGCAGAGAGGCCGACAAGCTCGGCAAGGCCGCCTACGACGACTTCATCCAGGCGTTGCACGCCGTAGTCGAGTCGCTCACCCAGCGGCCCGACGACCCAGAAGCCGACTGAGAGGCGACCAGAGGCTCTTGCAACGGGCGCCCACCGAGTGATCGTTTGGGGGTCGGCCACGGCAGTGCTGCTTCTTCGCTGAAAGCGGTCATCTTCACGGAGGCCGGCGAGGGGCTCCCTTTGGACGAACCGCAGCAGTCTCCGCGGACGCGCAGTGCGCTCCTGGTTTCGGCAGAAGACCGGGGGCCGGGCCGGGCGCCTCCAACCATGCGCAGGTGCCGCTCACCGGGCGACCGGCTCGCTAAGGAAACGGCCTGGAACGGGCTGAGGCCCCTGGCTGAGGATCGCGCCGCAACCATCGCCGCTCCGCCTCGCGCTACGCGCTCGGCTCCGCGACGACGGCTGCGGCCCTCAACTTCATGCGTAGAGACCTGGCCATTGACAACGGCCCACGTCGTGGAGATAACGCGTTGTCGGCAGGTGTTCCGGTTCCTGGCAACTACGCGGCCAACGTGCCGCTACCCCGAGTAGATACGCAGTAGATCCCGTCGCTGTCGGCGTCCCGAGTGTCCCGGGCGCGCTGTGCCGACGCCTGGTTGGGATGGTCGTCGCAGACGGCCGCCGCGTACGCGACTGGCTCGGCATTCGCCTGGGCCGACGCAGCCGCCGTCACCAGCGTGCTCGCCAGCACGGCGAGCGTCGCGAGCATCATCGTCCGTGATCGCCTCATCGTCTCTCCTCCGTCACGAATCCCGACCATATGCGACGTGTCGACATCCGAAGGGAGCGCCGTGACGGGCGCGTCAGGTGGCGAACAGAATCGAAGTCAGTCGAGCCTCCGGGCTGGGCTACGGCCGCCCGATGAAGCGCTCGGCCGCGCGGACGTGGTCGGGTCCTGCCAGACGCCGCCACATACGCAGGAAGACGACGGTTTGGACCTCCGGCCCGTACTGGGCGGCGATCTGAAGCGTCGACTGCATCGTGAGGAGCGGGATGTCGACCGACGGCCAGGGTCGCAGCCAGAACGGCAGCTCTTGTAGAGCGCGGACGAGCGCCTGAAAGAACGCGTCGCTGGTCTTGGGCGGGTGCTCCAGCACGTCCCAGGCGCCGACCAGCAGGCTGTGAACCCGTTGGGCGGCGTCGATGTCCGGTGCGCCTGCGTCGACTGCCGCGAGCAGCCGCGCGGCCCACGCGTCCAGATGCTGCGGGCGCCGTTCGTGGACCGCAGCAAGGAAGTCGGTCGCCCGGTGCCAGGCGGCGAGCCGGTCGTTACGCCATGCGCTGGCGTCCCGGATCGCCGCCGCCAGCGCCGGCACCGGTTCCCAGTCGGCGTCCTCGGCGATCTCGACCAGCTCACCGACCGTGGGGCGCACGCCTTCGGCGCCGCTCGCGAGCAGCCTGCGCCGCGCGCGGGCGCGGGTGTCCTCGTCGAGCAGCCCGCGGTCCGCCAGCGCGTCCAGCAGGGCGACAGTGCCGAACGCCCGCAGGCCGTCGCTGCGGGCGGACAGCCGGACATGGCGGTCGTCGGAGTAGATCGGTAGATCCTCGCGGCGGGCCACCGCCATCGTCGCCGCCCAGGTCGACAGCTCCCCGCGCAGCTTGTCTTGGGCGACGGCGTCGTTCCATGGGTCACCCGCCGCCTCGGGGACGTGGTCGGGCCGTTTGGTCAGCGACTTGGCCAGCGCGAGCATGCCCTCGCGGCGTAGCCGGTCGCGTTCGGCCGCATCCTCGGCGATGCTCGTGACCACGGCCCGGTCGGCCGCGGTGTCATATCCGACGGTTCCGGCGGGGCGGTCGCCGCCAACCGCCGTCGCAGCTCGGTCAGCGTCGTCGAAGCTGCAGTTGGCGATCACCGACCCGGGCAGGGTGCTGAGCAGGAGGTCTCGCACGGGGTTTCCGAGGCCGCCGGCGACGAACAGGCTCGCGGGGTCCCAGACCGCGGGGCGGCCGATCGCGTCGGCGGCGTCGCCGCGTTCGAGTTCGTCGAGCTGCTTGTCGCCGTAGCCGAGCGGCAGCCATTGCAGCGCGGACCAGACCGTTCCGAGATCCTTGCCGGCGGCGGCGGCCAGCGCAGCGACCGGCACATCGCCCGCGAGTACCTTGGCGTGCATCTCCTCGGCGATGGCTGCTTCGGGCGCATACCTGCGCGCGAACTCGTCGAGCTCGGCGGGCGTGGTGGGCGCCTTCTCGGCGCGCAGTAGCAGCGATTCCGGGAACTTCTCCGGGAAGCTCTCGAAGCCGTCGCGGACACGTGCCGCGAGGTCGTCGGGCAGCGTGTCGCCGCGTCCCAACGCCGAGGCGAGCACGAGGAACTCCAGGCGTTCGTCCTCGCGCGCGAACTGCTCCGACAGCCGGCTGATGTCGCGGACCGCCGTCGCGGCGTCGGCGGCGCGGTAGAGGATCTCGGCGACGAGCACCGCCTGGTCGATCGTGTCGACCGGCAGCCGGCCGGACCGCCACATGTCCAGCGCCGCGTCATGGCGGCTGAGCCGGGCGAGCGCGAGCGCGAGCGGCCACGGCGCCCGGGGATCCTCCGGCAGGGCGTGCTGCCACTCGCTGGCCGCGCGTTCGAGCTCTGAGAAGTCCTGCCGGTCGATCAGCGCGGCCGCGATGCGCTCGTACGCGGCGCCGCGAAGAGGCTCGGACACGGACTGATCGCGCGCGACCGCCTCCAGGTGAGCGAGCGCGTCCGTCGGGCGCCCGCGGGCGAGCAGCAGGCGCGCGAGCACGAGCTTGACGCGCGGATCGGGGTCGATCCGCTCCAGCGCCTCAGCGCGCAGCAGAGCGGTTTCCAGGTCGCCCTGCTCCTCGGCAAGCAGGACGAGCGCGTGCGGCCCACAGTCGGTCCGCCGCCGGCTCGCCGGCGGCCGCCCATTCCAGCACGACGGCATCGCCGCGCCGGAGCCCGGCGAGCGCGTACGCCTCGAGCCCCGAGGGTCTCGGCGTCGATCCCGCCGTCGACCTCGATCCCGAGACGGCGGCCATCGCGAGCTCCTCGTACGGCAGCGCCATGAAGATCTGCGACTCGAACGCCGTCGCCCAGTAGCCCGGCGCGCGCGGCGGGGCGCCGCCGTACCCACCGAAGCATGCCCGGTGCACGCGCAGCAGCTCGTCCTGCATGTCGAGGGCCGCGTCGAGCGAGCGCACGTCGCAGCCTTGGTCTATCGAGGGCCGCTGCCGCCCGACCGTCCTGCGCATGCGCCGCGGGTACAGCAGATCGTGATAGCCGCAGCGCCGGTAGAACCGATACTGAGGCCCGCCCGCCTCCGTTGCGGTGTACACGAACGTGGCGTCCGCCCAGCGGCGCAGGAACTCGCGCGCGGCCTCCATCATCCGGCTGCCGATCCCGGCGCCGCGGTGGCCGTCCGCGACCCCCACCGAGTTCGCCATCGCCACCTGGATCGAGACCTCGGGAGCGATCGAGAACTCCCGGATCGCGAACGGGATCACACCCACCGGCGTATGCCCCAGGTACGCGACCGCCGCCGTCTGGTTCTGCGCCCAATGCTCGCGGTCGATCGACGGGAAGATCGCGTTGCGCAGCCTCAGGGCGCGCTCCGAGTCTTCGGGCGCGAGCTCACGGACCTCCACCGCATCAGCCATCTCGACGAGCCCCACGCGACCATTCTCAACCACCAGCCGAGGGCGTGGATCTTGCGCCAACCGCATGGGACGAGGGGCGGTAGCGATCGACGCCGGCGCCCGCGCCATCACTTCGCCCACATGAAACGATCGGCGCATGTGGACCTCCGTCCGCCCGCGACCGGGGCCGGTGGTGTCGCCTACGTGAGTGGTAGCCACATGACCAACTGGCTCGGCGCGCGCGAGCCGCGGACCCGCCGTCGGGCGAACGGGGATGCGCCCGGCGGACGGTCTGCGAGGATCGATGGGTGAGTCGACGAGACCTGGTCCACGTTCTGCATGCGCTGTGGAGTCTGTCGAGTGGACAACCAGAGGTCGGAGTGCCTGTGGCCGAGATCGACGAGGCGATCGGTCGTGGGCACGGCGACATGCGCACGCCCCTCAACCTGCAATCGCTGAGTGATGAGCGGCTCGCCGTGCGGTTACCGGAGGGCACCTGGGCCCTCACCCCGCAGGGCGTCGCTTGGCTGAAGCAGGACCGCGAACTCTCGGACCACTAGCGCCCGTGGCGCGTTATGGACCCGACTCCTGTCGCTCTTCGCGCGAAGTGACAGCATCTCGGGCGCGGGCGTATTGTCGCTGCCCGAATCGCGTAGCCCGGAGGCGCTTCGAGAAGGCCGTACGGATAGCGAACCGCGGGCAGCGGCAGTCGCCTGTGTCAGGCGTCCCAGCGCCAGCCAGGCAGGTCGTCGATCTGCTCGAGAACGATGACCCCCGCGCGCGCCGCGAAGCCGCCCGAGCGCTTGCGAGTCCATGACCGAGATCGAGCTGCCGCTGGTCCTTCCAGGCCCGTTGCCCGAGGACTTTGCCATTCGGATGGCGCAGGCCTCCGTCGAGGAACGGCGGCGCGGCTCCGGAGGCTGTCGAGGTTCCTTCCCGGGGAGGGTGGGAGCGCCGGCCGGGTGTAAAGTCCGGGGCTTCGAGGGAGCCGGCGAGAGGAGGTCTCCGTGCCCGAGGTTACGGACCCCACGTTCTATCGGTCGCCTGCCGCCGCCATCGCGGCGCCACCTGAGTCGCTTGCCTACGTCGCGGCGTTCGATCCGGACGGGACGCAGCACGACGCCATGACGGTGGTCGACTGTGATGCCGGCTCACCCACCTACGGCGGGGTGGTCGGCTGGGCGGAGCTGCCGACCGCAGGCAACGAGCTGCACCACTTCGGGTGGAACGCCTGCTCGAGCGCGCTCTGCCACGAGGGTCACGCCCACGACGGGGCGCTCGAGCGCCGTTACCTGATCGTGCCGGGGATCCGGTCCTCGCGCACCTACGTGCTCGATACCCAGCCCGACCCGCGGCAACCGCAGGTCGCCCGCACGATCGAGCCCGACGAGCTCGCCGCCAAGGCCGGCTATTCGCGCCCGCACACGGTGCACTGCGGGCCAGGCGGCATCTTCATGTCCAACCTGGGCGGCGCCGACGGCAGCGACGGCCCGGGAGGGGTGGCGCTCATCGACCACGAGACCTTCGAGGTCACCGGGGCCTGGGAGACCGACCGGGGCGAGCAGCACTTCGCCTACGACGTGTGGTGGCACCTGAACGACGACGTCGCGATCACGTCAGAGTGGGCGACGCCGTCGATGATCGAGGACGGGCTGAACCCCGACGACCTCCTGGGCAGGCGGTTCGGCCACCACCTCGACTTCTGGAGCCTGTCCGAAGGCAGGCTGGTCCAGCGCGTCGACCTGGGGGACGAGCACCAGATGGTGCTCGAGCTGAGGCCGGCTCACCATCCCCAGAAGGCCTGGGGCTTCGTCGGGGTGGTGATCAGCGTCGCCGATCTCTCCGCGTCGGTGTGGCTGTGGCACCGCGATCACGACCAGTGGGCGGCGAAGAAGGTGATCACGATCCCCGCCGAGCCGGCTGACGCGTCGCAGCTCCCGCCGGCGCTCCAGCCCTTCGGGGCGGTTCCGCCGCTGGTGAGCGACATCGACCTGTCGGTCGACGACCGCTGGCTGTACGTCTCGTGCTGGGGGACCGGGGAGCTCAAGCAGTACGACGTGAGCGATCCGCACAACCCGCGACAGGCGGGCTCGGTCCGCATGGGCGGGATCGTCGGCCGGACCCCGCACCCGGCCGCTCCCGAGCTGCCGCTGGCCGGCGCGCCCCAGATGGTGGAGGTGAGCCGGGACGGACGCCGCCTGTACTTCACGAACTCGCTCTACGCGTCGTGGGACGACATCTTCTACCCGGACGGCGTCGGCGCCTGGATGGCCCGCGTCGACGCGGACACCGCGACCGGCGGCATGACCGTCGACCCGCGGTTCTTCCCGCACGGCGACGACTTCCGCGGGCTGAGGGTGCACCAGACCCGCCTCCAGGGCGGGGACGCGTCGAGCGACTCCTACTGCTTCGTCGACTAGCCGAGCGTCGACCGCCGGTCACATCCCTTCGTCGCGGGGCGTCAAAGCAGTGACACCCCGCGATGAAGGAGAGCGACCGTGCAGAACGCCCCCACCGCCCGCCGGACGGCCTTCGAGATGGTCGAGGAGGTCGTCGACCTGAGCGCCGGCCTCGTGACGATGCTGCTCCCGCTGCTCGTCATCGCCCTGCCCGGGCTGATCCTGCTGCTCGTCCTGCCGGCGGTCCTGCTGCTCGCCGTGGTGGCGGCCCCCGTCGCGATCGCCGGGGCGATCCTCGCGCCGCCCTACCTGCTCGTCCGCCTCGCCCGGACACGCGGGTCGGCCCGCACGTACTGATAGGCGAGCGCGCCCAGTGGGGCTCCGGCCAGGGGGCCGGCGAGGTAGACCCAGAGGTCGGTGAAGGTGCCGGACGCCAGCGCGGGGCCGAGCGTGCGGGCCGGGTTCATGGAGCCGCCGGTGAGCGGGCCGCCGAAGGCTGCGTCGAGCGCGACGGTGGCGCCGATGGCGATCGCGGCGGGCGCTCCGACCGCCCGCGTGTCGGTCGCGACGCTGATGATGACGAGCATGAGCAGGAGGCTCATGAGCGCCTCGTAGAGCACGGCGGCAGGACGAGGCCGAAGACGGCGGCGATGCCGAGCGTGCCCAGCGCGCCGTCGCGGACGGTGTCGGTGACGACGGCGCCGCAGCCGGCGAACACGAGGAAGAAGGTCCCGATGCCCTCGGCAAGCGCGCGACGGCCCGAGCGCGCCGTCGCTCACGCGGCGGCGAGCGGCTTGTCGGCGAACTCCACTGGGAGGCCCGAGGCGCGCACCTCCGCGGCGACCGCCTCGGCGTCGTACGCCACGCGCTCGATCGTCACGTCGATGCCCCCGGCGCTCTCGCGCAGGACCGCGACGGCGCCGCGGAGGTCGCCGTCCTTGGGCTTGCCGACGGACCCGCAGTTGACGAACAGCACGCCGCCGTGCGTGCGCACCCAGGGCTTGTGGGTGTGGCCGAAGACGAGGGCGCCGGCCTCCTCCGCGGCGGCCAGGCGCTCGTAGAGGCGGTCGGGCTTGTCCTCGAACAGGTACTCGTTGACCCTGCGCGGCGAGCCGTGCACCAGGTGCACGCTCGTGGCGCCGACCTCGAAGCGCAGGTCGAAGGGCAGCGCGCGCATCCAGTCCTTCGAGCGCCGGTCCGTGTGCGCCAGCGTCCACTCGACCGAGCCCTGCCCGAGCTCGCGATCGCGCGGCGTGACGTAGGCGCAGCCGCAGTCGTCTGAGTCCCGCGCGATGGCGTGGTCGTAGTTGCCGTAGATCGTCGGGATCTCGCGCTCGGCGATCAGCGCGACGACCTCGTTGGGATGGGGGCCGTAGCCGACGAGGTCGCCGCCGCAGTACACGCGCTCGATGCCGAGCTCGTCGATGCGTGCGAGCGCGGCCTGCAGCGCCGGCAGGTTGGCGTGGACATCGGTGATGACGGCGACGCCGGTCACGTGCCGGGAGGGTGGCGCGTTAGATTGACGGATGCAAATAGATGTCCGTCGATGCCCTTCACCTCGAGCCGAAGGTCAAGCGCGCCAAGGGCGAGCGCTGCTGCGAGCCGGTCGTGTACCCGGACGTCGAGCGCGAGCAGGCCCAGCGGATGGCGTCCATCGCCAGGGCGCTCGCCGAACCGGTACGGCTGCAGCTCGTCGACGTGCTCCGCAAGCACGCCGGCAAGGTCTGCGTGTGCGAGCTCGTCCCGCTGTTCGACCTCTCCCAGCCGACCATCTCGCACCACCTGCGCAAGCTGCGCGACGCCGGCATCGTCGACCACGAGAAGCGCGGGCTCTGGGCCTACTACTACGTCCGGCCCGAGGCGCTCGACGAGCTCTCCGACTGGCTCGGCTGACCGCGCTCACCGCGTCTCGATGCTCAGCAGCGCGTCCTCGCGCGCGGTGCTCCCGCAGCAGGCCGCCGCTGCGGCGCCCACCGCAGGCCCCGCCGGGCGGTTGCAGACGCCCGTCTCGGGGAGCACGAGCTCGACGCGGCGCGCCGGCTCCCAGTCGCCCACGAGCGCCGCCGCGATCGACCGGACCTGCTCGTAGCCGGTCCGCAGCAGGAACGTCGGGGCGCGGCCGTAGCTCTTCATGCCGACCACGTAGACGCCATCGTCGGGATGCGAGAGCTCGTCGACGCCGTGCGGCGGCACCGACCCGCAGGAGTGCAGGTTCGGGTCGATCAACGGAGCGAGCGCCCTCGCCGCCTCGACGCGGTCGTCGAGGTCCAGCCTCAGCTCGCCCAGCAGCGCGAGGTCGGGGCGGAACCCGGTGGCGGCGATCACCTCGTCGGCGACGAGCCGCCGCTCGCCGTCCGAGACGGCCAGGCGCTCGCCGTCGCGGGAGAGCTCGCGCGCGTGGAAGCCGCCGATCAGCTCGATCGTGCCGTCCTCGACCAGGTGCCGCACGGCGTCCCCGAGGGCCGCGCGCGCGGGGAGCTGGTCGTCGTCGCCGCCACCGTACTTGCGGCCCGGCGCCCGACCGCGGATCGCCCACACGACCTCCGTGCGCGGCTCCGTGTCGCGCAGCGCGACGAGGTCGAGGATCGCGTTGAACGCCGAATGGCCGCTGCCGACCACGAGCACCCGCCGCCCGGCGTAGCGCCCGCGCGCGCCGTCGAGGACGTCCGGGATGCCGTACACCACGCGATCCGCGAGCGCGCGCTCGCCGATCGCCGGCAGCCCGCCCGAGCCGAGCGGGTTGGGCTTCGTCCACGTCCCCGATGCGTCGATGACCGCGCGGGCCAGCACGCGCCGCTCGGTCCCGTCCTGCTCGACCACGAGCTCGAACGGCGCCTCCTCGCGGCCGGTGTCCTTGAGCTTGTCGATCCCGTGCCGCGCGACGCCGACCACGCGGGCGTTCACGTGCAGCGCCGATGCGATCTGCGGCAGTGCGGCCAGGGGCTCCAGATAGCGCTCGACCAGATCGCTGCCGGTCGGGTAGCCGTCGGGCTCGGGCGCCGTCCAGCCGGCGGCCTCGAGCAGCTCGGCGGCGACGGGGTCCAGGTTGAACTCCCACGGCGAGAACACGCGCACGTGGCCCCACTCGCGCACGCTCGCGCCGACCTGCGCTCCGGCCTCGAGCACGATGGGCTCGATCCCGCGCGCGATCAGGTGCGCGGCGGCGGCCAGGCCGACCGGGCCGGCGCCGATCACGGCGACCGGGAGCGAGAGCGGGTCGATCGGGGTACGCGCGTCGAGCGCCATGGCGGTCCTCCTCAAGGGCATCGAGAATCTTCGATAACCCTAGCGAAGACATGCGGTCGCATCAAGTTCTTTCGATATCCTCATGCACATGACCTCGCTCGTCCAGTGCTGCGCACCCCTCGCCGAGCCCGCGCTCACCGAGCAGGAGGCCAGCGAGCTCGAGACCGTCTTCAAGGCGCTCGCCGACCGCCACCGCGTCAAGATCCTCAACCGCCTGCTCGGCGCCGGCGACGAGGCCGTCTGCGTCTGCGACTTCGAGGCGATGCTCGACCTCAAGCAGTCGACGGTCAGCTACCACCTCAAGCAGCTCCTGGACGCCGGCATCGTCGAGCGCGAGAAGCGCGGCTCCTACGCCTACTTCAGCCTCGCGCCCGGGGCCCTCGAGCACGTCTGCGGGTTGCTCGGACACTCCGTCGCCGTTCCCGCCCCTGCGTAGCTACTCGGGCACGAGCCGGAACCGCCAGGAGGCGACGCGGTCGCCGCGGACCCTCCAGACGGCGCGCCAGCGACCCGGGCCGCCGCGGTCGTTGACGAACAGCGAAACGTTGATCTCGGACCGCCCACGCGGGCCCGTGCGGCGGCGGAAGCAGCGCCGGACGTCGGCCGCTCCGCCGCTGAGGCAGACGCGGTAGCGGAGCCGGCCCGCGGGATTGACCCGGAACCGCAGCGCGTGGTACTGGCCCTGCACGCGCCGGTGGCGGCGCTCGCCGAACCCGCCGACCCAGCCGCGGTACTTCGGCTGGACCTGCGGAGTCGGCTCCTGGGCCTGCGCGGCGGGGGCCGGGGCAAGCAGCGCGGGCAGGAGGGCGGCAATCAGGAGGCGGCGGCGCATGCTCAAGCGGAGCCTAACCACAACGCATACCCCCAGGGTGTATTGCTAGCGCGGGACGCATGAGCACCGAGACGCACACCGGGTCGCTGAACGCCCTCGCGTTCAGCGCCACCGTCCACTGCCTCGCCGGCTGCGCCATCGGCGAGGTACTCGGCATGATCATCGGCACCGCGCTCGGCTGGTCGGACGTCGCCACCATCGCCCTCGCCGTGGCGCTGGCCTTCTTCTTCGGCTACTCGCTGACGAGCCTGCCGCTGCTGCGCTCGGGCTTGGCGCTGGCGGCCGTGATCCCGACCGCGCTCGCCTCCGATTCGATCTCGATCGCGATCATGGAGGTCGTCGACAACGCGATCCTGCTCGTGATCCCCGGCGCGATGGAGGCCGGCCTGGGCGATTTCGGCTTCTGGGCGGCGCTCGCCTTCGCCCTGCCGGTCGCCGGCGCGGCCGCGTTCCCGGCGAACCGCTGGATGCTCGCCCGCGGCAAGGGCCACGCCGTGGTCCACCGCCACCACGCGCACTGACAAGCTGTGTAGCTCGTGTCCGAGCTGCTCGTCACCGTCCGCCCCTCGGCCGAGGCCTACGAGCGTCTCGCGCGACGGGTGCGGCTGCTCTCGTGGGCGTCGGTGGCGTGGATGACGATCGAGGGCGCGGTGGCGATCGCCGCCGGCATCGCCGCCTCCTCGATCGCGCTGATCGGGTTCGGCCTGGACTCCGGGATCGAGGGACTCGCAAGCCTGGTCATCGTGTGGCGCTTCACGGGCGCCCGCATCCACTCCCACGCGGCGGAGCGGCGCGCGCAGAAGCTCGTGGCCGCCCAGTTCTTCCTGCTCGCGCCGTACGTGACGTTCGAGTCCGTCCAGGCGCTGATCACCGGAGAGCGGGCCGACCCGAGCCCGGTGGGCATCGGCCTCGCCGTCGCCTCGGTGATCCTGATGCCGGCGCTCGGGATCGCCAAGCAGCGGCTCGCCGGCCGGCTCGGCTCGGCCGCGACAGCGGGGGAGGGGCGCCAGAACCTGCTGTGCGCGTACCTGGCGGGGGCGCTGCTCGTCGGCTTGGTCGGCAACGCCGCGGCCGGGGCGTGGTGGCTCGACCCGCTCGTCGGCCTCCTGATCGCCGCCCTCGCGCTCAAGGAGGGCCGGGAAGCGTGGCGCGGGGAGGGCTGCTGCTGATGGCCCACCACCACCACCACCACCACGGCGTCTCCGCCGACGCCGACCGCCGCAAGCTCGCGCTCGCCCTGGCGCTGATCGTCGGCTTCATGTGCGTCGAGGTCGTGGTCGGCATCGCCGCCCGATCCCTCGCGCTGCTCTCCGACGCCGCCCACATGCTCACCGACGCGGGCGCGCTCGCGCTGTCGCTGGTCGCGATCCGGCTCGCCCGGCGCCCCGCCGCGGGCGCCATGACCTTCGGGCTCAAGCGCAGCGAGATCCTCGCCGCCGCCGTCAACGGCTCGACCCTGCTCGTGCTCGGCCTGTTCATCGTGTACGAGGGGATCCGCCGGCTGATCGAGCCCCCCGAGGTGGAGGGCGCCGCGGTGCTGATCGTGGCGATCGCCGGCATCTTCGTGAACCTGGCGGCGACCTGGATCCTCTCCCGCGCCGACCGCCGCTCCCTGAACGTCGAGGGCGCCTTCCAGCACATCCTCACCGACCTGATCGCCTTCATCGCCACGGCCATCGCCGGCGCCGTGATCCTGGCCACCGGCTTCGCGCGCGCGGACGGCATCGCCGCCCTGCTGGTGGCGGCGATCATGCTGCGCGCCTCCTACTTCCTGCTGCGGGAGTCCGGCCGCGTGTTCCTCGAGGCGGCGCCGCGCGGCCTCGACCCGCAGGACATTGGCCGCCGGATGGCCGGCCATCCGGGCGTGACCGAGGTGCACGACCTGCACGTCTGGGAGGTCACGTCCGGCTTTCCCGCCCTGTCGGCCCACGTGCTCGTCGGGCGCCACGACGACTGCCACGCAGCCCGCCGCGGGCTCGAGCGGATGCTGCACGACAAGCTGGGCATCCACCACACCACCCTCCAGGTCGACCACGAGGGCGCCGAGCTGCTCGACATCGAGGTCAGATGACCCAGCCAGCCATCGCCACGAAGTGGGTGACGGCGGCGGCGACCACGAAGGTATGGAACAGCTCGTGGAACCCGAACGTGCGCGGCCACGGGTCCGGCCTGCGGGCGGCGTAGACCGCGGCGCCGGCCGAGTACAGGAGCCCGCCGGCGGCGAACAGGAGGAGCGGGGCGAGCGGCAGCTTGGAGACGAGCTGGGGGAGGGCGATCACCGCCACCCAGCCGAGCGCGAGGTACGCCGCGGCGACCAGCACGCGCGGCGCGGTGATCCACGCCACGCTGAGGCCGACGCCGGCGAGCGCGCCCGCCCACACCACGCCGAGCACCAACCAGCGCAGCCAGCCGGTGAGCACCAGCAGCGCGATCGGGGTGTAGCTGGCGGCGATGAACACGAAGATCGTGCTGTGGTCGATCCTGCGCAGGAGCGGCCGCAGCCGGGGGCTCCAGCGCCAGCGGTGATAGAGCGCGCTGCCGGCGAACAGGGCGCAGAGGCCGGCCCCGTAGACCGCGGCGGCGAGCCGTGGCGCGCCGGCGGGAGCCAGCAGCACGAGCATCGCCGCGGCCGCGAGCGCCGCCCAGAAGGCGACCGCGTGGGACACACCCCGCAGCAGCGGGACGAGCTCGGGCTCGCGGCTCACACGCCCCCCGCCAGCAGCAGCCGGCGCACGTGCTCCTCGTCGAACCGCGCGGGCTCCGTGGTCGCCACGAAGTCGCGCAGCACGGCGACGAACCGCTCCGGATCGTCGTTGAACGGGAAGTGGCCCGCGCCTTCGAACACCTCGAGCCTGCTGTGCGGCATCGACTCATGGGCTGCCCGCCCGTGGGCCACGGGGATCATCGGATCGCGCTCGCCCCACACGAGCAGCACGGGCAGCTCGGCGGCCAGGTACAGCCGGTCGGTGGCGCTGACGCGCTGCCCCGCCAGGTCGATGATCGAGCGGACGGTGTGTAGGAACGCCCGCCGCGCGTCGACCTGCCCGAGCGACGCCAGGCCCTCCGCGATCCCCTGCAGGTCCGGGCCCGGCCGGAACCCGACCCGGCCGAGCGCGCGGCCGACGGCAGCGGAGGCGTTCATCAGCCCCGGCCGGCACAGCAGCGGCAGCACCAGCTCGGCGCCGGGCAGCGAGGCCGCGCGCAGCATCAGGTTCAGCTCCGGCCCCAGCCCGCCGCTGGAGACCAGCACGAGCCGCTCGACGCGCTCGGGGAACTGGTAGGCGAGCTGCATGGCGATCCCGCCGCCGAGCGAGTGGCCGACCACCGTCGCGCGCCGGTGCCCGAGCGCGATCAGCAGGTCGCGGACGCCGCTCGCGTACGCGCCCAGCGAGTAGTCGCCGCGCGGCTTGGCGGAGTCGCCGTGCCCGAGCAGGTCGGGGGCGATCACCGTGTGGTGCTCGGCCAGGCCCGGCAGCACCCGCTGCCACGTCAGGGCGTTCGAGGTGATGCCGTGCACGAGCACCAGCGGCGGGCCCTCGCCGGCCTCCTGGAACGTGACCGGGTGGCCGTGGAGCGTGATGGTCCGGGATTCCATGACCGGCCCATGCTATGCGGGCCGCCGGTCGGTGGTGTGACACACGCCACGCTAGGCTCCCGGCCGATGCCCGAGCTGATCGAGAGCCCGTCGCGCGTGGAGGCCGCAGGCACCAAGCCGAAGGTGATCGAGGAGTACGTCGGCCGCGTCAACAGCGGCGAGCAGCGCGTGAGCGTGGCGCACATGCGCTCACCCGCGGGCTGGGTGGAGCCCGGCCAGCGGCCGGAGTTCGACGAGTATACCCTCGTCCTCGACGGGAGCCTGAGGGTTGAGCACGAGGGCGGCGGGATCGACGTGCGAGCGGGCCAGGCGGTGCTCGTCCGCGGCGGCGAGTGGGTGCGCTACTCAACGCCCGAGGGCGCCTCATACGTCGCCGTCTGCCTGCCGGCCTTCTCGCCCGGCACGGTGCACCGCGACGACGACTGAGCCAGGGTCGACGGGTCGTGGGTGGACGCGGGCCGAGCGGTCAAGACCGCGCGCCGGCGCGCCGATATCCAGGAGAGCGATGTCCGTCCCCCCGCCCAGCTCCGCTCCTCCCGGCGCCGGCCCGCGCGAGTTCGTGCTGGCGCTGGAGGCGTCGCGCTCCTGGGGCCGCCGCAAGGGCGGCGACGCCGTGCTGCGGCTGGGCGCCATGGGCGCGTCGATCGAGCACGAGGCGCTGCGCGAGCCGCTCCGCCTGCCGCTCGGGACGCTCCAGCTCGGCCTCGTGGACCCCGGTCCCGCCCGGCCGGGCGGCGCCCACGGCCGCTTCGCCATCCTCAAGCGCCTGAGCGCCACCGCGGTGGTCCCGCGCGAGCAGGGCATCGAGGGCTGGCTGTGGACGAGCCTCGGCGGCTCGGCGCTGACCGTCCTCGGCGACGAGGAGGACGCGCCGAACGCCGCGCTGCTGTTCACCAAGCCGCTGGGCGAGGACGCCGTCGCCTGCTTCGAGCCAGAGGCCGCGGCGGAGATCGCCGCGCGCTCGCCGCACGGCGCCCCTGCGATCTACGGACTGCTGTTCCGCGTGACGGACTCGCTGCGGGCGGAGAACACCTTCCGCAGCTTCGGCCTGCTGCGGGCGCTCACCGACCGCGAGGTGCCGCCCACGCTGCGGCGCTCGCTGCCGACCGACCGCGCGGCCGACCCCACGCTGGACGGCGGCGAGGACGCCCGCGCCGCCACCTCCGTGGCGCCCCCGGGCCTGTAACCTGCCGCGGCCGTGAGCACGGAGCCGCACGACCCCCAGCGCTGCACCGCCTGCCGCGGCACCGGCCAGGTGGTGTCCACGCTCGGCGGGACCGAGCAGCGTGTGACCTGCCCGTGGTGCGAGGGCACCGGGCGCCTCATGCCCGGCCACGACGCGCAGGCCCCGCGCCGCGAGGGCTAGGTTCGCGCGGCGGGAGGAACTTCCGCTTGTAAGGAGGGTGGGTCCGGACCGGCTCGGCCTACCGTCCTGCCCTAGGGGGACACTGTCCCCTTCAGGCAGGACGGTACCCGGCGCGGCAACCTGACCCGCCGCCCCTACAAGCCAGCTGTTGACGTTCGCCGGGCCCTAGTCCCGGACCACCAGGGTCCCGACCCGCCGCTCCGCGTCGAGCAGCTCGATCGGGTACTCGCCGGGCTCGTCGGCCAGGATGTGGAAGCGGGCGGCGGAGTCCGGCTCGACCGGCTCGATCTTGTCGAGCACCGCCACCGAGTCGATCTCCGTGCCGCTCACGTGCAGCTCGAGCTGGGCGCCCTGGCGCACGACCACGCGGTCGGCCTCGCCGGCGGTGGAGATCCTGCGCATCACGACCGGCGCCTCGCCGGCCGGGACGGGCTCGGTCGGCGCCGGCGTCGGGGACGCCTGGCGTCGCTCCGCGGGCGTGCCGCGCAGCGACGGATCGCGCGGGGCGACGCTGGCCGCCAGGGCTGTCAGCCCCATCAACACCGCGACGATCAGGAGGAACCGGCGGCCGGCCATGCACCCGAGAGTAGACCGACTGTCCAGTGCAGGGATAACGAGGGCTTAAGTACTCCGGTCGGCGTGCCGATACCCGTGGTGCCAGAACCGAGGTGTCAAGGGCAAATCGTCCGCGAGGGCGAGGCGCAAAGCCACGGAGCTCCCGGATGGAGCGAGCCGGGCTACCACCGCCGGTGGTGAGAACTGGGACCTAGGCCCTGGCGAGCAGCACCACAGGCCCAACGATCCCTTCAGGAGGGACTCACCACATGCTCCACAAGCTCCGCGAGCGCGCCCAGGACGAGAAGGGTTTCACCCTGATCGAGCTCCTGGTCGTCATCCTGATCATCGGCATCCTCGCCGCGATCGCGCTCCCGGCCTTCCTCAACCAGCGCGGCAAGGCGCAGGACTCGGAGGCCAAGTCGCAGGTCCGCACCGCCCAGACGGCGATGGAGACCTACTACACCGAGGGTCAGACGTACGACGGTGCCACCATCGACGTGCTGAAGGCCATCGAGCCCGCGCTGGGCGAGGGCAAGGCCACGCTGTCCACCGTGAGCGAGTCCGCGAGCGGCACGTCCGAGACGTACACGCTCACGAGCACGTCGAAGACCGGCAACACCTTCACCGTCACCAAGACGGCTGACACCGCCAGCGGCGGCAGCTCGACGGTCGAGCGCACCTGCCTGGCCGTGGGCAAGTACGGCTGCGGGTCCAGCGGCAGCTGGTAGTCGCCCCCACGCACAGATGAGCTGAACGCGAAGCGGGCCTCCGGGCCCGCTTCGTCGTTCTGATCGGACGTTCGCCTAGCCCCTCTCAAGGACGCGCCGCTGCCGGCCGACACACGACATGCCGATGCGCAACTTCACTCGCCCCCTCACGCGCCACGAGGGCTTCACGCTCGTCGAGGTGCTCGCCGCCTCGCTCATCCTCGTCGTCGGCGTGCTCGCCACGGTGGGCATCGTCAACGCCGCCTCCGGCGCGAACGCCACCACGCGGCAGCGGGATGCCGCCAACAACCTGGCGCGCGAGCTGATCGAGGGCGCGCGCAGCATCCCCTACGAGAAGGTCTCCACGCCGGGCGTGATCACCGAGCTGCAGAAGATCCCCGGCCTCGAGGACACGGCGGGCGGCGCCTACACGATCCGCCGCAACGCCATCACCTACACGATCGACGTCGACGTCTGCATCACCGACGACGCGAAGGACGGCGGAGGCCCGCGGCCCGCGACCGCGACCTTCTGCCCGAGCAGCACGGCGGCCGGCACGGTGGACAAGAACCCCGAGGACTACAAGCGGGTGTCGACCACGGTCACATGGCGCCGCAACTCGGCGGACATGCGCGTCGTGCAGACCGGGATCGTCAACAACCCCGGCAGCGCCAGCGGGCCGGCCATCCGCTCGATCGCGCCGCGCGGCTACCCGGCCCCGTACGAGATCACGAACGCGGCCGTCACCTCGGTGGTGTTCGACGTGACGACCTCCTCCGAGCCGGCGACCATGAACTGGCTCATCGACGGCACCGTCAGGCAGCCGCCGCCTGTGGAGAACGGCACCACCGGGCTGGCGTGGGAGTTCACCTGGGAGATCGGCAACGCCGAGAGCGGGGGCGTCCTCGACGGCGACTACATCGTCTCCGCCGAGGCGTTCAACCAGTACGGCCTCTCCGGCCCCGGCCGCCAGGAGACCGTGATCCTCAACCGGCGAGTGCCGTTCGCGCCGCAGCAGGTGACGGGCGGGCGCACGAACTTCGGCACGGTCGAGATCGAGTGGACCGCCAACTCCGAGCGCGACATCATCGGCTACGAGGTCTTCCGCGAGGGCACCGCGACGCCGATCTGCGCGCTGGCCGTCCAGAAGCTGGACACGATCTGCACGGACTACGCCCCGCCCGCGGCCGACCCGCTCGAGTACTGGGTCGTCGCGTACGACAAGACTCCGGGCACCGGGGCTCCCCGCGCGGGCGACGACTCGGACCGGCTCGTCGTCGTCGCCGACAACTCGCAGCCGTTCCCGCCCACCAACCTCGACGGGACGCGCGACGCCGACGGCAC
Organism: Solirubrobacteraceae bacterium; assembly: GCA_050696935.1. Lineage (GTDB taxonomy): Bacteria > Actinomycetota > Thermoleophilia > Solirubrobacterales > Solirubrobacteraceae > DASSUW01. Next base: position 24,353 of record JBOGYU010000007.1, read on the forward strand.
GGTCACGCTCACGTGGGACCGCCCCTCGCCGGAGGACCCGGACGCGGGCGACTCGATCGAGTTCTACCGGATCTACCGCGACGGGATCCTGCTCGCCAACCGCTACGCCCGCTGGTTCGACACGGGCCCGAGCCCCGAGTGGCAGGACACCCAGACCGCCGGCGTGACCCACTCCTACTGGGTGACGGCCGTCGACCAGCACTACGCCGAGTCGGCGTTCCTCGGGCCGGTGATCAAGTGAGCCGCCTGCGCGAGGAGTCGGGCTTCACCGTGATCGAGCTCGCGATCGCCGCGACGATCTCGCTGCTGGTGCTCGGTGCCACGCTGGCCGTGTTCGAGGGGATGATCCACCAGCGCGACACCATCGAGCGCCAGACCGAGGTCGAGACGCTCGCGCGGCAGGGCACCGACCGGCTCGCGCGCCAGCTCCGCAACCTGGCCAGCCCCGCGGACGTCATCACCGCCGTCGCGAGCACCCAGCCGAAGGCGGTCGACCGCAACGAGCCCTATGACCTGGTCTTCAAGGACATCGCCGACGTCAAGCCCACCGGGTCTAGCAACAGCGCGAACGTGCGCCGCGTCCGCTACTGCCTGCAGACCTCCGGCGCGATCTCCGGCCAGGCCGCGTCCGCCTCGCCGTCGCGCGGGCTGCTGTGGATGCAGCTGCAGACCTGGACCACGGCGATCGCGCCCCCGGTGCCCGCCGACACGGCCTGCCCGGGCGCCGGCTGGACGTCGCAGCTGCTGATCGCCGACCACATCGTGAACGCGGCGCAGTCGCCGGCCCCGGCCGTCTTCCGCTACTCGGGGGACGCCGGCCTGGTGACCGCCACGGACGACGCGTCGCGCGAGCAGATCTCGCGCGTGGAGACGACCCTCCTCGTCGACCCCGACCCGGTCCGGATGCCGCGCGCGACGCAGCTCACGAGCTCGGTGACCCTGCGCAACCAGAACCGCGCCCCGATCGCGCGCTTCACCTACACGCTGCTGAACTCACTCACCTGCAGCGTCCAGCTCAACGGCTCGGCCTCCGAGGATCCCGAGAGCAAGCCACTGGACTACGAGTGGTACGTCGACGGGCTGAAGCTCGCCGAGACCGGCGTCGTGGTCCACAAGTCCCTTCCCAAGACGCCGCACACGTACCAGCTGAAGGTCTACGACCGCGCCGGCCTCGTCGGCAGTTCCCCCGTGGAGACTCACCCATGCTGACCCGACGTATCGACGACGAGCGCGGCAACGCGCTGGTCATCTCCCTCTTCGTGATGATGGTGCTGCTCGCCTTCGGCATCGCGACCGCCGTGATGGTCGAGGGCGACCAGCGCGACTCGCTGCGCGAGCGCACGCGCGAGTCCTCGTTCCAGATCACCGAGGGCGTGCTGAACGCGCAGATCTACCAGCTCTCCACCCGCTGGCCGGGCGCGACCGAGGACCCCTACCCCGCAGCGTGCGGCACGGCCGACACGGAGGACGACTGCCCGAACGGGGCGTCGATCTCGGCCAACTTCACCAGCGGCGACTACGCCGCCGGGACGGAGTGGACGACCCAGGTGCGCGACAACGGCGGCACGTCCGCCAACTTCTGGTCTGACGCCCTGCTCACGTCCCAGCCCAGCTACGACGCCAACGACGACAACTTCGTGTGGGTGCGCGCCACGGCGACCGTCCGCGGCCGCCAGCGGACCCTCGTCGCGCTCGTGGAGGCGGAGAACACCACGCTCAACTTCCCGCGCGCCACGCTCGTGTCGGGCCACTTCGAGGTGTCGAACAACGGCAACAAGGTCATCATCGACACCAACGGCGAGGCGAACGAGTTCAGCCCCGGCGACATCATCGTCCGCTGCCCGCTCACGGACCCGACCTGCGCGGACTACGACGCCAGCAAGGGCCAGATCTCGCCGAACACGATTGACAGCAACCCCGACCAGCCGCGCGCCGTGGCGATCGAGGTGCTCGACCAGCTGCGCGAGCAGGCGAAGGCCGACGGCAACTACTACACGGGCTGCGCGCCGTCGCTCGCCGGCGACAAGCCGGGCGAGATGGTCTTCATGGAGGACGCCACCGGCTGCCAGTGGAACGCCAACGCCACGTACAACACGGCCACGGAGCCGGGGTACGTGGTGATCGCCAGTGGGGGCATCGCCAAGATCAACGGCACCGCGACCTTCCACGGGATCATCTACCACGCGAACGTCGACAACCAGACGGGGTACCTCATCACGCTCGAGGGCAACGTCTCGATCTACGGCTCGATCGTGATCGACGGCCCGGGCGGCCTCTCGGCCGGCTCGAGCAAGGTGAACCTGGTCTACGACCCGAACGTGTTCAACGGCTTCAGGGCGTTCGGCACCGCGGGCATCGTCCAGAACACCTTCCGCGAGATCGTCCCGGGCACCTGACGCCCTCAAGACGGCGTCGCCACAGGCCGATAGAGCACACGTGTTCAAGAAGCGCTCCTCCAAGAACGCCGCGGTCGTCGGGCTCGAGCTCGATCCCGGCCACATCGCCGCGGCCGAGGTGTCGGTCAACGGCGCCGTCTCCCTCACGCGCGGGGCGGTCGCCCCGCTGCGCCCCGGCATCCTGCGCGACGGCGAGGTCGCCGACGCCCCGGCGCTCGCCGAGGCCCTGAAGGGCCTGTTCGCCGAGCACGGGCTCTCGACCCGCGTCCGGCTCGGGATCGCCAACCAGCGGATCGTCGTGCGCACGCTCGACCTGCCGCCGCTGCCCGACGAGAAGGCGCTCGCGGCCGCGGTCAAGGTGCAGGCGCCCGACCACATCCCGATGCCGATGGACGAGGCGGTGCTCGACTGGCAGTCGCTGGGCTGCGTCGACACGCCGCAGGGCCCGCGCACGCGCGTCGTGGTCGTGGCGGTCCGGCGCGAGATGATCGACCGCCTGGTCGGCGCCGCGAAGGAGGCCGGGTTGACGCTGGAGGGCATCGACCTCTCCGCCTTCGGCATGGTGCGCGCGCTGGCCGCGCCGGAGACCTCGGGCGCCGTGCTCTACGTCAGCGTCGCCGGGCTCACGAACGTGGCCGTCGCCGACGAGAGCGGCTGCCTGTTCACGCGCGCGGCGGCCGGCGGGCTCGACGCGATGGTGCACACCCTCGCCGAGCGCCGCGGGCTCACGCTCGAGCACGCCCGCCAGTGGATGCAGCACGTCGGCCTGCACGCGCCGCTGGAGGGCGTGGACGGCGACGCCGACCTCGTGGCCGCCGCTCGTGCGGTGCTCGAGGAGGGCGTCCACCAGCTCGCCGACACGGTGCGCAACTCGCTGAACTTCTACCGGATGCAGGAGAGCGCCGAGCACGTCGAGCAGGGCGTCCTCACCGGGCCGGCGGTCGCCATCCCCGGCTTCGTGGAGAGCCTCTCCGACCAGCTGCGCCTGCCGCTGCGGCCCGCCGTGGTCGGCTCGGCGGACGACAGCGCGGACCTCGGGCGGCTCACCGTCGCGGCCGGCCTGGCCGTCGAAGCCGTAGCCTGAGGTCGGTGGGAGGGGGACCCGCAGTGGTGCTCGCCGGTGTGCTCGGAGCCATCTTTGGCTCGTTCCTGAACGTGGTGGCCTACCGGCTGCCGCGTGGCGAGTCGCTGGCCCGGCCGCGCTCGCGCTGCCCCGGCTGCAAGACCCCCATCCGGCCGTACGACAACGTCCCGGTGCTCTCGTGGCTGCTGCTGCGGGGCAGGTGCCGGGACTGCCGGAGGCCGATCTCCGCGCGCTACCCGCTCGTGGAGGCCGGGACCGGCGTGCTGTGCGCACTGGTGGTGCTGGCGGCCGACGACGTGTGGCTCGGCCTGGCGTTCGTGCTGCTGCTCGTGCCGGTCACGCTGATCGACCTCGACCACCGGATCATCCCGAACCGCCTGATGCTCGTCGGCGCCGTCGCGGCGCCGGCGATCCTGCTGCTCACGGAGCCCGACGCGCTGCTCGAGCACGCGATCGCCGCCGCGGCGGCCGGAGGGTTCCTCCTGCTCGCCGCCGTCGCCTACCCGCGCGGGATGGGGATGGGCGACGTCAAGCTCGCCGCGGTGATGGGGCTCTTCCTGGGCCGGGCCGTTGGCCCGGCGATGTTCGTCGCGCTGGTCTCCGGCACGCTCGTGGGAGCGGCCATCATCGCGCGCAAGGGCGCCCGCGAGGGCCGCAAGACCGCGGTCCCGTTCGGCCCCTTCCTGGCCCTCGGCGGCCTCGTCGCGCTGTTCGCGGGCGACGCGCTCGCCGACTGGTACCTCGACACCTTCGCCTGATCTCGGCGGCGGCGCGCCCGCCCAGCCCGACGATCTCGGGTGTGGGGTCACGGCCCCACCCGACCGCCTCAAGTGGGTTCGGGGCGGTGCCGATAAGCCAACCGAGATGAAGGCCATCAACCTGCTCCCCCCCGACCTGCGCGGGGCGCCCAAGGGCGCCGCTCCGGTCGTCGCCGCGGACGAGCCGGGCGGCCTCGGCGCCTTCGTGGTGCTCGGGACGCTCGCCCTCTGCGTCGCCGCCCTCGCCGCGTACGTGCTCACCACCAACACGGTCAAGGACCGTGAGGCGCAGCTGGAGGCGGTCGGCGCGCAGGCGCAGGCCACCGCGCAGCGTGTCGCCCAGCTGAAGCCGTATGCCGACTTCCAGGCGATGGCCGAGACGCGCATCCAGACGGTGCGCGACCTCGCCTCCTCCCGCTTCGACTGGGAGCAGGCGCTGCGCGACATCTCGCGCGCCATCCCGGCGAACGTCACGCTCAACAGCCTCAACGGCTCGATCTCGAGCGGGGCGGGCGGCGGCTCCGGCATGCGCGGCGCGATCTCCGCCCCGGCGGTCGAGCTCAAGGGCTGCACCACCGGCCAGAAGGCCGTCGCGACGCTCATGTCACGCCTGCGCGGCGTCGACGGCGTCACGCGCGTGACGCTCGGCAAGTCGCTCAAGCCGGAGGCCGTCGCCGAGACCGGCCTCACCGCGGTCGCCCCGGGCAGCGGCACCGGCTGCGGCGCGGGCCGGCCCCCGGCCTTCGAGCTCGTGATCTTCTTCGAGCGCTCCGAGGTGCCCGCGACCATCGAGGACCTGACGGTCCAGGCGCAGGCGGGGGCGACGAGCGCGCCCGCCGCCGCGGGCGCCGCCGCCGAGACCCAGCC
>JBOGYU010000008.1:0-28491 GCA_050696935.1 Solirubrobacteraceae bacterium
CGGGCGACTCGTCCGCCCGGCCAGCGCCCGGGCGCTCATCCGCCGCTCCCCCGCCCGTCCCGCGCCCCGGCGCTCATCCGCCGCTCCCCCGCAGCCGCTCGTAGGCCAGCCGGACCATCTGAGCGATCGCGTCGGCGTCGTCGCGCGATAGCTCGCGATCCGCCCGCAGGTGCAGCTCGATCGCCTCCATCGTGTCCGCTCCCGGCGGGTGCGGCTCGGCCGCCGGCGGCGCGACCGCGAGCCCGAGCCAGCTCACCAGGCGGAAGAGGCTGTTTCGCTCGGGCAGGTAGTCGCCGCGCTCAACACGCGAGAGCGTGGCCGCCGAGACGCCGATCTCCACCGCGGCCGCGCGGAGGCTCATGCCTCGCGCGCGACGCCGCGCGCTCAGCCGTGCGGCCAGCTCCTCAGGAGGGATCGGGACCCACCGGGTGACGTCGTCGCGCTGCTCCTCCATGCATGCATCTTGACGCGTGGACCGGCGGAAGTGCAACGCCGTTTCAGTTCTGCCGGGCGGGGCGATAGCGTCGTCTCATGTTCGCAACGCCGTCACATAGAGGCAACAACGCAGGAGGCCTCCCATGAAGAAGCGCCGCACCGTCAGCATCCCGGCGGACCAGGCAGACCGGGTCGTCGACATGCTGATCGCCACGTACGCCGTCAAGGCGGAGTCGCTCGCCGCGGTCGCCGCCGCATACCGGGAGGGCGGGGCATCCCTCGCCGACGTGCTCGACGCGCGGCAGGAGCTGACAGAGGCCGAGGACGCGCTAGACCCGCTCGACTGGAGGGTCGGACGGTGTGGGCATCCGATCGTCCTCAGCGCGCCGGTCGGCCTCGTGCGGGAGACGCTCTACGCCTCGCTGACAGCGGCGGCCGAAGCCGTGAGCCAGGCGTGCCAGGCCTACGAGGCGGGCCGGGCCGAATCAGAGACGCTCGCGGCCGCGGTGACCGCGCTCGCGACCCTGCACAGGCTCTTCGCGGCCGGCGAACCGCCGGAGGCAGCCTGAGCTCCGGGCCCGTTGGACTTCGTCATACGGCCCCTGAAAGCCTCGCCGGCGCTGCGCGAGCCGTCCGATCTGCCGGGCGGCCGTCAGATCTGCCGGGCGGTCTCCAACTCGCGCTGGCGCAGCTCGATCCGGCGGATCCAATCAACAGGTGGCGGTGCGCTCGGCCGAGGATCGCGGCTTGTGTTCACGCAACGCCGGTGACGCCGCTCTCCCGCAGCGCTCGCCGTACCTCCCGTTCCGTCACGTCGTCCGCGATCGCCGTCTCGCCGAAGGCCTTCGGCAGCACCCAGCGCAGGCTGCCGGCCCTGATCAGCCGCACCTTCTCGGTGGCGCCCACGATGGCGTCGGCATCGGCGGGGACCGGCAGGTCGCTGCCCATGGTCGGGAGCCCGGCTCGCCGCAGCAGCTCGACGATGCGCGCGAGGGTCTCCTCTCCGAGCAGCCCGCGATTGTGCGCGATCCGGGACTCCACGACCATCCCGAACGCGACGGCCTCGCCATGCAGCAGCGGCCCGTACCCGGTGACCGTCTCGAGCGGATGGCCGATCGTGTGGCCGAAGTTCAGCGGCCGGCGCAGATCGTCCTCGTAGGGGTCGCGTCCGACGAGCGCCGTCTTGATCGCGGACGCCGCGCGGACGAGGCGCTCGAGTGCGGCCGGCTCGCGCTCCAGGATCGCGTCCAGGTTGCGCTCGATGAAGTCCCAGTAGGCGGGTGACGCGATCACCGCCTTCTTGATCGCCTCCGCGAGGCCGGCGCGCAGGTGCCTGCCCTCGATCGTCTGCAGGTACTCGATGTTCGAGACGACGCCGAGCGGCTGGTAGAACGCGCCGAGCAGGTTCTTGGCCAAGCGATGGTTGACGGCGACCTTGCCGCCGAGCGCGCCGTCGACCTGGGCGAGCAGCGTGGTTGGGAGGTTGACGTATGGGATGCCGCGCATGTAGCCGCTCGCGACCCAGCCGCCGGTGTCGTTGATGACGCCGCCGCCGAAGGCGAGCAGGACATCGCGGCGCCCGATCGAGCCCGCTGCGAGCCAGTCCCACACCCGCGACGCCTGCTCGAGGCACTTGCTGCGCTCGCCGGCCGGCAGCACGGAGGTCTGCGCGTCGACGCCGGCGCTCGCGAGCGCGTCGACGAGCTTGCGGCCGTGCAGCGCCATAACGACGTCGTCGGTGAGCATGGCGACCTTGACGCCGTCGAGGAGCCGGGCCAGCCGCTCCACCGCGTCGTCGAGCGTGCGCGTGACGTGGATCGTGTACCCGTCGGTGCGCGCCGCCCGCGCCCGCACGGGATGCTCGTCCGCGCCCGGCATTGCGATCGCGTCGCGCACGACGAACGGGCTCGTGCGATCCAGGGCCGACATTGTCATCACGCGGACCTCCCCATCGGCTTTGACGGTCGAACCCTCCACGTCCCGCGGAGCGGCGCCCATCGGCCGGCCGGACGATCGAGCGATCCGGGTGACGGGCCGATCGCCTCGCCGGCTGCCCCGAACATCGCGGCGGGCGGTAGCGTCGGACGACAGCCCGCGATCAGGAGGCCGCCATCACCGACGGCGAGGAGGCCATCCGGCAGTTCCTGGACGACCAGCACGCGTGCGGTGCCAGCTGCCGGCGGGCGCTCGCTCGGCAGTTCGGGATCGACTCCCACGAGGCGGCGGCGCTGCTGCACGTCGCGGTGGCCGGCCGACTGACGGCCGCCGAGCTGAGCCTGGCGCTCGTGCTGCCCCTGGACGAGGCGAGGGCGGCGGCGGAGCGGCTGGTGGCCCGCGGGCACTTCGTGCGCTCGTCGGGAGAGCGGTTCGGGATCGGGCTCCCTTCGCTCGAGCGGCTCGCTGCGTTCACGCGGCCGCTCGCCGACGATTTGGATGCGGTGGCGGCGCGGCTCTCGCCCGAGGAGCGCCGGATCGTCGGGCGCTTCCTCGAGGAGGTCGTCCTCATCGTCGAGCGGCACGCGGACGAGGCGGCGCGCCGGGCGATCGAGCCGCCCGGGGGCGATCAGCGCTGAGACAGGTGGGCCGCCATCGCCTTGCGCGCCGCTTCGGCGTCGCCCTCGGCGACGGCGTCGAGGATCCGGCGGTGCTCGTCGACGCTGCACTCCAGCTCGGACCCGTCACCCCGGCGCTGCGCCGCGGTCGCAAGCGCACGGTGAAGCGGGCGGGTCAGCCGGCCGATCGCCCGGTTGCCCGAGGCGCGCACGACGGCACGGTGGAAGTCGATGTCCGCCTCGTGGAAGCGGTCCGCCGCGGCCCGGCTGCGACCGGCCTGGCCGGCGGCCTTCTCCATCCGCTCCACCGAGCTGGTGAGGGCTGCGACATCGTGCTCGTCGGCGCGTTGCGCCGCGAGCGCGGCCGCCTCCACCTCGAGGAGCCGCTGGCACTCGAGCGACTCAGCCTCGAAATCGTCACCCTGAGGCGATTCCAGTAGCGCCGCCAGCACGTCGGGATCGAAGACGTCCCATTCCGACGGCTCGGTCACGGTCGCTCCCCGGCCGTGCTTGACGAGCACGACGCCGCGCTCCTCCAGGCCGCGCAGGCATTCCCGAACCACACCGCGGCTGATCCCGAACCGCTGGACGAGATCGACCTCACGCGGCAGCATCGCGCCCGGCGGGAAGTCGCCTACGGCGATGTCGCGGAGCAGCTCCGTCATCGCGGTGCGGTGAAGACGAGACATAGGGTCACTAAACCATCCCTTGCCGGGCACCGCAAGTGCCTCAGGTCGTGAGCGAGCTACTGGATCAAGCCCCGTCGCATGGCGGCGGCGACTGCGGCCGCTCGCTCCGAGACACCGAGCCGGACGTACAGCTTCACGAGGCAGGTCTTGACCGTACCCGTGCTCAGGTGCAGGGCCCGCCCGATCTCCGCTGCGCTGAGGCCCTCGGCGACAAGGAGGAGGATCTGCCGGTCGCGGTCGCTGATGATCGGCTGTGGGGGTTGGGCCCGCCGGCGGATCGCCATGGCGACCCACGTCTGGGCCTCGGGCGCGATGACGACCTCGCCGCCGGCGGCGGTCTCTACTGCGCCGCAGAGCTGAGCGGCGTCGGTGTGCTTGGACAGCACGCCCGCGGCGCCGGCGGCGATCGCGCGGTACGCCCCATCCGGATCGCCCGCGCCCGCGACGAGGAGCACCCGCGTCGCGAGGCCGTCCCGGATCACCGCGTTCAGGACCTGCGCCCCATCCAGGCGGCGCAGATCAGCGTCGACCACCGCGACGTCCGGCTCGTGGCGCAGGATCCGATCGAGTGCGGCACGGCCGTCGGACGCCTCGCCCACGAGCTGCAGGGCGGCACGCTGGCGGATCGCGCGCACCAACCCTTCGCGGAGAAGGGGTTGGCGCTCCGCGACGAGCACGCTGATCAGGGCCGGCACCGCTACTCCAGGAGTCCCTCGCGCATCGCCTTGGCTACGGCCTCGGCCCGCTCGCTCACGCCGAGCTTGTCGTAGAGGTGCAGGATGTGCGTCTTGACGGTGCCGGTGCTGAGATGCAGCTCGCGGGCGATGGCGGGTGCCGACCGGCCCTTCGCTATGAGCTGGAGGATCTCCCGCTCGCGCGGGCTGAGCACCGGCCGCCCGTCGTTCGCCCGCAGCCGGATCTCACGGGCGACGCCGGTCTGGACTGTCGGATCGAGGACCGACTCCCCGGCGGCGACACGGACGATCGCCTCGCGCAGCGTCTCGGCCTCGCTGTCTCGGGAGAGATAACCGGCGACGCCGAACTCGATCGCGTCGAACGCGCGCGACGCCTCGGGCTCGCCGGCCAGTAGGACGAGCCGGGTCGTGTCCGGCGGGATGCGGCCGGGATCGAAGAGCGAGTCGTCGACCAGGGCGACATCCGGATGCGCGTGCGCGAGTCCTGCGATCAGCGCATCGGTGTCGCCGACTCCGCCGACCAGCTCCACGGACGGGCATCGTTCGAGCGCTCGCGTCAGCGAGTCCTGGAAAAGCGGCTGCGTGTCGGCCGTCAGGACGCGAACGGGGCGCTCCTGCGGCTCTTCTGCGGGATGGGGACGCATTGGCTAGGCCGTGCGAGGGAACCAGCTTACCTGGCAAGCCAAGACATTTCATCAGAAAGCTACCGTCTGTTGACCGATGTGGGAACATATGTTCGGTTATGCTCCACGACGAGATGGAACGGAGGGCCGTCGGGCTCGCGATGCGCAAGCTGCGTTCGTCGCGCGGGATGTCTCAGGAGGACCTGGCCCTGGTGAGCGGGATGCACCGGACCTACGTCGGCAGCATCGAGCGCGGCGAGCGGAACCCCTCGCTCGTCGTCCTCACGCGAGTGGCGACGGCGCTCGGCGTGCGGCCGTGGGAGCTGCTGCGGCTCGCCGACGAGCTCCACGAAGCCGCAACGGGATCGGCACAGGGTTGACGCACACCGGTCTGGAGGCGCCGCACGGATCTTCGTAGCGTCGACCCCGTGACCCGGCGCGACTGGCTGCTGCTCCTCATCGCCATGGACGGCGATGACGAAGGACTGGATCCGATCCGGGTCCAGAAGGCCATGTTCCTGTTCGCCGAGGAGGGCGGGCGGCCGGTCGGCGAGCGGTACGCGTTCGTCGCCTACAACTACGGACCCATGAGCCCGGGGCTGTATCGGGACGTGGAAGCACTCGTCCGCCGGGGGCTGATCGAGCGGCGTGAGGTCGACGGCTACCGCTGGCACAGGCTGCGGGCGACCGTGGCCGGCCACCAGAGGGCCGGCGATCGCCTGTGCGCGGTGAGCGGGGACGAGGCGGTCGCTGCGGCGCGTCTTCGCGAGATGCGCAGGACGGTGCAGGCGCTCGACTTCACCGGCCTGCTGGAGACCATCTATGACCGCTATCCCCGATTCGCCCAGCGGTCCGTCTTCCGGCGGCGACCATGACGCTCGTTCTCGCTCTGCGCTGCCGCGATGGCATCGTGCTGGCGTCAGACGGCCAGGCGACCGCCGATGCGGCCGGCCAGCCGACCCGCCGGCCGGTGCGCAAGCTGTTCGACCTGGGCGGCCGGATCGCATGGGGCGCGGCCGGGAGCATCGGGCTCCAGCAGACACTCGAGGAGGATCTCGCGCAGGCCAGGAAGAGCCTGGTGGAGGCCGCCGATACGCAGCAGCTGCGGCGTCGGCTGACGGAGATCGTCATTCCCATCCAGCAGCGCGCGCTGAAGGACTTCGTACCCCATCCGGGCAGCCAGCCGCCGGATCTCGCCTGCATCTTCGGCTGGTTCGAGCGGGGCGAGGCGCGGATCCTCTCGGTGCCCCGCACCGGCAGCGATCACCAGCTGCACGAGCGCCATGCGGCCGTCGGCACCGGCGACATCTTCGCCGACTTCGCGATGACCGCGATCGCGCCGCTCGACACCGGGAGGCTCTCCTTAGAGCAGGCCAAGATGGTCGCGTTCAAGTCGGTCTCGGATGCGATCGACGTCGCTGCGGTGTATCTCGGCCCTCCGATCCAGATGTACGTCGTCACGGGCGGAGGCGCCCGAGTCGTCCCGGCATCCGAGCTGGAGCGCGCCCTCGCCGACTCGGTGGAGGCGTGGAAGGGCCGTCAGCGCGAGACGCTCGGGCCGCTCGCGCCGGGCGGGGCGGATGTCCGGCTCAGCCTGATTCCAACTGGTCGCCTTCCGGCGCTTCGGGGCCCTCGCTCGGATCCGACGCTTCCAGGGCCTCACCATGCGCAACCAGATCCGACGCTTGCACGTGGAGCCCCGCCGCGAGTTGCTGGAGCGCCCTGAAGCCGAAGTTGCGTGTGCCCCTCTCGATGTCTCCGATGTAGTTCCGATGCAACCCGGTGCGATCGGCGAGCTCATCCTGGGAGATCCCGAGTCGGCCGCGGAAATCGCGCACTGCGCGACCGAGCGCGATGTGTGCCTGCGACTGCTGGGCCACGGGGCCGTGAACCCTTGACCCTTGACGCTTCCGGTTCTACCGACTATGAGTGGACCGCCTATGAGTGGCATGGATGGCTCACCGACCTTATGCAGGAGGACGTTTCAGTCCACACGAGAACCTTGTACGGTATTGCCAACTACCTTGCTCAGTAAGTTACTCAGCGTGTTTCGAAATACTGAGGAACATTGAACGCAACCCGCACCTACACCGCTGAGGAGCTGCGCGCGCTGTTCCATCGCAAGACGCTGGCCGGCGAGCGCCACCGCGGCGCAGTGGCGCGGATGCTCAAGATGAGCGAGACCGAGGCATCGGCGCTCGCGCATCTCGCGCGTCATGGCCAGCTGACCCCTCGGCAGCTCGGGGAGCTGCTGGGGCTGACGTCCGGCGGGACGACGGCGCTCGTGCACCGCCTCGAGGAGGCGGGACACGTCACCCGCCGGCCCCACCCGCGAGACAGGCGCAGCATCATCCTCACGCCGAGCGCGTCGGTGCTCGAGCGGGCCGGCAGCGTGTATGCGCCGCTCGTTCAGGAGATGGACGCCGTCTCGGCGCGGTTCAGCCCCGGCGAGCGCGAGGTGATCGGCCGCTACATGGCCGAGATTGCGGGCGTCAGCGAGCGCCACGCCGAGAGCCTCGACAACGCCGCTCGGGCGCAGCCCGATCAGACGGTGGCCGCCCCCGTGCCTGGCCTCTGGGCATAACCACCTCCGAGCGTCGCCGCGACGGCGCCCGCGGGTCGGTCACGGCATCCAGAGCTGCGGAGTCCGATGGCGAAAACCGGCGCCTTCGTAGACCGCATCCACGAGCGGCTGCACGCGTCCCAGCTCATCGCGTCCAGCAGCGTGCCGGTTCATGGCGTAGCCGAACGCGAGCCCGGCCGGCGGGTCCGCAAAGCCCAAGGAGCCGCCCAGGCCGCCGTGACCGAGCGCGGCTGCGGAGAGCACGAGACCGCGGTGGCCCGGCGGTCCCAGCGCAGACTTCTGGAAGCCGCAGCTATATCGAGTCGCCACCAGAAGCGACGCGTCGACCGCGCCCGCCGACTGCACCTCCGACATGAGGGCGAGCGCCTGCCGGTCGAAGCCCTGATCCAGCGCCCTCGCCGGCGACGCCAGCACGCGATAGAAGCCGGCCAGGCCTTTCCCGCTCGCGACTCCGTTGGCCGCCGGGATCTCTGCCGCTCGGGTGGCCGGGTCGTTGCACACGGCAGCGTTGCGCAAGGGCCCGAAGGAGCGCATCACGGCGCGCTGCACCGGCGCTCCGCGCCCGAGCGCCGCAGCGAACGGCCCAGCGTCGTCGCCCGGATCGCTGAGCACCGTCTCCGCGATGTCGAACTGCGCGGATGGTGGGACTCCGATCTGGAAGTCCAGGTCCCAGCGATCCGCGAATCGATCGCCGAAGAAGCGCCCAACCGTCTGCCCGGACACCCGGACCACCACCTCGTCGAGGATCCACCCGTACGTCATTGCGTGGTAGCCGTGTCGAGTGCCCGGTTCCCACATCACCGGCTCCCATGCGACCCGCTCGGCCATCGCACGAGCGCTGAGCATGTCCTCCATTCCAACGGCGGCGGAGAGGCCGGGAACGCCGGCCTGATGGTTGAGCACGCTCCGGATCGTGATCGTGCTCTTTCCCTTGGTGCGGAACGCAGGCCAGTAATGCGCGACCGCCTGTTCGATGTCGATCTCCCTCGCGCTCGCCAGGAGATGGATGCATGCGGCTACGGCACCCTTGGTGCACGACCACACCGTGACCCGGTCGTGGGCGCCCCACAGGCGCGTCCATCCTCCGTCGGCATAGCCTCCCCAGAGATCGACGACCAGCACGTCGTCCAGGTACACCGCAACGGCGGCTCCGAGCTCGCCGCGCTCGGCGAAGTTGCGCTCGAACTCCGCCCGGACCCCGGCGAACGCGTCATTGCAGCGCCCGCCGAGAGCCGCGCCGGGGGCTCGCACGAGACCCGACTCCACGTCATCTGGCGGCATCGCGGCCCAAGCGCTCCAGCTCGATGTCCACGCGCTCTCCGGAATCGGACCGGCCGAACAGGTGGGCTTCCGCCGGATCCGCCTGCACGAGCACCGGCATGCCTGCGCACAGGTCGTCCCCGTACCCCATGCGCGCGCGCAGGCTCGAGCTTCCGGCGCGGACCAGGACGATGCGATCGGCCCCCAGGTCCTCGACCAGGTCGACCTGCCACGGCGTCGCCTCAGACTCCCCCGACGGCAGCACCTGCACGTGCTCCGGGCGGATTCCCAGCGTGATCTCGCCCTGGGCGGCCCCCACTCCGCGGAGCGGGATGCTCCACTCACCCGACGTGAAGACGAGACTCCCATTGCGGAGTGTGAGCTCGCCATCCAGGAGGTTCATCGGCGGTGTCCCGATGAAACCCGCGACGAAGCGATTGACCGGCCGGCGATAGACATCGCGGGGCGTCCCCACCTGCACCACCCGTCCCTCATCCATCACCGCGATCCGGTCACCCATGGTCATGGCCTCGACCTGGTCATGGGTGACATAGACAACGGTGCTCCCGATACGGCGGTGGAGCCGGAGAAGCTCCTCGCGCGTCTGGCCCCGGAGCAGCGCGTCGAGGTTGGACAGCGGCTCGTCCATGAGCATCACTGCCGGCTCTCGTACGATCGCTCGCGCAACCGCGACGCGCTGCCGCTGACCCCCGGACAGCTGGCCCACCAGGCGCTCCAGGTAAGGCTCCAGCCCGAGGCTCGACGACACAGCAGCGACAGCGGCAGCCGCGTCCGGACGGCGCACCCTCCGCATCTTGAGCGGAAAGCCGATGTTCCCCCGTACCGACATGTGGGGGTACAGCGCGTAGTTCTGGAACACCATCGCCACGTTGCGCTCACCGGGCGGGCGGTAGTTCATGAGCCGGCCGTCGAAGAACACTCGGCCGCTCGTGGGCTCGTCGAGGCCCGCGATCAGCCGCAGCAGGGTGCTCTTCCCGCATCCCGAGGGTCCGAGCAGCACGAAGAACTCGTGATCCTCGACCGTCAACTCGACCGAATCCACCGCCGGTGCATCCGCACCTGCATAGACCTTCGAGACGTCGTTGAGGTGGACCTCGCTCACTGCTTCAGCGCGCTCGATATGCCGGCGTTGACGAACTGGCGCTGGAAGACGATGAACACGATCGTGATCGGGACCATCGCCGCCAGGGAGCCGGCGCTTATGAGCCCCCAGTTCACGGTGTCCGCCGCCGGGCGGATACTCGCCAGGCCCGTGGTCAGGACCATCAAGGAGCTCGACTGCGTGGCGACGAGCGGCCAGACGAAGCTGACGTACTGCTGGAGGAAGGTGTAGATCCCCACCACCACGAGGCCTGGCTTCACGAGCGGCAGGACGACCCGCCAGAACACGTCGAACGCCCCGCAATTGTCGATCCGCGCCGCGTTCTCGATGTCCTTGGGAAGGGCTCGGATGAACGCCGTCATCATGAAGATGCCGATCGGATTCGCCAGGGGCGGGAGGATGAGGGCCCAGTAGGTGTCCAGAAGCCCCATGTCCCGCACGAGGAAGAACAGCGGGATGATCAGCACCGCCTGCGGGACCATGACCATCGCGAACATCGATGCGAAGAGCGCCCGCCGGCCGGCGAACTCCATCTGTGCGAACGCGTACGCGGCCATCGAGTCGATCAGCAGCTTCACCACCGTGACCGCCGAAGCCACCAGAAGCGTGTTCAGGGTCCAGCGAAGGAATGGAAGATCCGACAGAAGCCCCCTGAAGTTGGTCAGCGTCGGCTCGCTCGGCACCCATTCCGGTGGGTAGCTGAAGAGGTTCGTTGTCTCCTTGAACGACGTCGAGAGCAGGTAGAGGAACGGCAGCAGCGACGCCGCGACGAACAGCGACAGCCCCACCACGACGATGGCGCGGCGAAGCGCTCGGGCACCGAGCGGCGTGACGGCTCCACCCGGCAGGCTCGTCAGGCGGCTCATCGCCTGCTCCTCGCGCTCCCGGTCGCCAGCAGGCGGGCGAGGATCAGCGTGACCACGACGATCACCGCGACGAGGATCAAGCTCAGGACCGCGCCATAGCCTGGATTTCCAAGCTCGAAGATGCTCCTGTACACGTAAGTGACCGCCGTCTCCGTGGCGCCTGCCGGGCCCCCGCCGGTCAGGATGTACACCGAGTCGAAGACCTGGAGGACGCTCAGCGTCGACAGCAGGATCGCGACCGCGAGCTGCGGCCGGATGGTTGGCAGGGTCACATGCCAGAACCGGCGAATCGCCGACGCGCCATCGACGCGAGCCGCCGCATAGAGGTCCGCCGGCACGACGATGAGTGCGGCGAGGAGGAACAGCCCCCAGAACCCGACGGCGCGCCAGATCTCCAGTGACGCGATCATCACAACCGCCAGCGTCTCGTCGCCCCGGAAGTTCAACGGTGACAGCCCCAACGCCCGATTGGCGACGTTGAAGAGGCCGAAGTCCGGATGGATCATGAAGAACCAGGTCAGACCTGCCACCACGACCGGGGTGAGCGACGGGAAGTAGACGGCGGCTCGCAGAGCCGACGCGCGACCCCGTGTCTCCCGGAGCAGCAGGGCCAGGGCCATCGCCAGGATGAAGATGGGCGGGACCACGATGGCCGCGAGGAGCAGTGTGTTCCCCATGCCGTTGCGGAAGCCGCTATCGCCGACGGCCTGCTTCCAGTTCTCGAGCCCCACCCACGAGGCCGGGCCGAGGACGCCGCCCTGTTGGAGGCTCTGCCGCGCGACCCAGGCGACCGGGACCACGAGGAACAGGACGAAGAAGCCCAGGCTGGGAAGCAGGAACCCATACGCGACGGCGTGACGGCGAACCGTGGCCCGACGCCGCTGACGCGCGAGCCGGCGGTCCCACGCGGGGAGGGAGTCGCCGGCCGAATCCGTGACTGCGCTCAGGCTGAGCCCCCGCTCAGGACCGATGATGTCCGCTCCCCCATCGCCGCAGCCGCCTCGGCGCCCGTCTTCTTTCCGAGCAGGACCTGCTCGTACTCCTCGCCCAGGATCCGGCTCACCGGCGGCCACTTCTCGTAGGCCGGCACGCCGCGTGCGACGTCGACCGCCTGCCCGTTGTAGAAGTCGTACACCGCCTTGCCGGACGGACTCCCCTCGACGTATGTTCCCGGCACGTCCGTGCGCGCCGCACCGAGATCCGGATACTCCTCGAGGTAGGCGAGCACCGTGTCGCGGCTCGCGAGGTAGCGAACGTACTCCCACGCCGCCTCGGCGTTCTTGGATCGGCTGGCGATGAAGAGCATTCCGACGGCGCCGTACACGGCCGGCTCACCCTGAGGCCCTGGGGGAGTGACCTCGAGCTGCCACTCGAAGTCGATCTGCTCGGGGTCGGTCTGCGCCGCGACCAGGTTGGTGAAGGTCTCGAGCTGCGCAAGACGACCTCTGCGCCAGAGGGCGTTGAGGCCGTCCGAGTCGTAGAGGCCGGGCTTCGGCGCCGCGCGATCCTCGATGTACATCCCACGCAGCTCGTCGAACTGGGCCGCGACCTGCGGACTGTCGACGGTGGCCTCGGACAGGTCCTCGCTCAGGACGCTGCCACCGGCGGAGAAGATGTAGGACATCGTCTGCCCGTAGCTGTTGAAGTCGGTGGAGGCCGTGGCCGACGCGTAGCCGAACTCCCCGGTCCGCTCCTTGACCTGCCTCGCGGCGGAACGCATCGCCTCGATCGAGGAGCTCCAGTCGGTGACCCCTGCTCGGTCCATGAGGTCGAGGTTGATCAGCCGGCAGCTGCTGGCCACGTAGACCGGCACGCCGTACGTCTTGCCCTCGTGCTTCCCGGCCTCCCAGAAGTGCTCGGGCACGGCATCGAAGGTGTCGGCGAAGTCGCTGCTGCTGACCCGCTCGGAGAGGTCCATCAGTCCGCCGGCGGCGGCGAACGGCACCCAGATCGCGTCGCCCTGGTAGCTGACGTCAGGGGGAGCCTGGGAAGCGAAGGCCGTGGTCAGCTCCGCCTCACGGGACTCCCAGGCATAGAGGCTCGGCTCGATGCGAACGCCAGGGTGCTCTGCCTGGAAGTTCTCCGCCAGGCGCTTCTGGATCGCGAGGTCGTCGTCGCTGAACGGCCCCTTCACGTACGAGATCGTCCCCTTGAGGTCACGGGCCGCCCCGGACGGATCGTCATCACCGCCGCATGCAGCGAGGAGACCACCTGACATGAACAGCGCCCCTCCGGCCGCCCCTCGCTGCAGCAGCTCGCGCCGCGAGACTCCCGCGCGGGTAGACCCTCTTCCGTGCGCCGATGCACCCATTCGCTTGCCTCCTCATCGATCCGCGGCATGCCGCCGATCGTGATAGCCCTCTCTCAATAGAGATTAGATCACGTAATCTCCATCAATCGGGCTCAAAGGCTGACCCTCGACGCAGTGTCAGGTGCCTCGCCATGCTGCGAGAGCCGGCTCGATGCCGAAGTGACTGATCTGTGCCGAGCCGGACGGGCTTCGCTGGCTAGACGGCTTCCGGGAGCCAGGGCTTCGGCCCGGAGAACAGCCGAGCCAGAGCCGCCAGCTGGTGCGGCGAGAAGCCCTCGAGGCCGCCGAGCCGAGCGGCGTCCCACGGATGCAGCCAGCCCGTGTACATGGCCGCCAGGGTTCCCACGTCAACCCGCGGGGCCGGCGCGCTCGCCGGCCCGATGTCCGCGATGCCATCGGCGACACGGAGCCGCCAGGCACCGTTGTTCTCCGGGAGCATCGGATCCACCACGCCGAGCGCGACCTCCTCGTCACTGCCCGGCGGGTAGCCGCGTGCTGTCAGCGCATTCGGGACGTCGAGGAGACGAGTCATGCAGAGGATCCGCGAGGGGACCCGCACGGCGCCCTGGTCGAAGAAGCGCACCAGCGGATCGTCGAGCGGGCCAGGCCAGGACACGGTGCGGATCATCGGATGGTGCGCGGCCAGGAAGCCCATCAGGCTGGCCCCGCCTCGCCGGCTTGACCAGATCAGCTCCCGGCAGCGAATCCGCTGGTACTCGAAATCGCCTCCAACGGGCGCTTGGCTGTACAGGACATAGGCCGAGACCCGTTCACCTTCCATGGCGACGTACAGAGACAACGGCTCTTCCGACCGAAGCACCACCTCTCGCCACCACGTTCCCGATCGATCCACCAGCCCGGCATGCGAGGCGGCCACGAGCCGGTAGCACTCGACCACGCCATCCAGCTCGTCGAGCTCCCGACGTCGCAGCCCGAGAACGTCCTCGCCGGCGATACGGATGTCGGCTGTTGCGGCTTCGTATGTGGAACGGGCGGCCGAGGCTTCGTACCCAAGGCGCCTCCACATGTGGAACGAGACTGGATGGACCGTCGAGATGACCGCGCCGGCGTCCTTGATCTCCCTCATGAGCGTGCCGGCGAGCGTCATGCCGTACCCGCGGCCGCGCACCTCGGGAGCCACGGTGACCCACGCTAGGCCGCCGCTCGGCACCGCTCGCCCCCCGAAGACCTGATCGAACCGCTGTACGCACACGCCGGCCATGACCCGACCGCCGACCGTGAGGACCCGACCGCCCTCCCGCCACCGGAAATCCGTCGGATCCACGCCGAACGCCTGCCGGCTGAGACGTGTGATCGCCTCGCGATCGGCGTCGTGCATCGGACGGACTCGCAGACGGTCCGTCCGACGTCGTGTCATGAGTCCGCGAAGGCCGGGAGGGCTATCGGGAAGTGACCTCGCCGACCGAACTCGAGAGACAGCAGAGGCAGGTCGCGTGTCTCGACGATCGAGCTCCGCGCCCGAAAGCGGCTGCGCAGCTCCTCCGGGGTGAGCGTCGCGTCATTGAGCTCCATCGCACCGCGCTTGAACGCCTCGGCGTCGAGCATCGCCGGCCTGACCGGCATGTAGAACGAGCCGGAAGCCATCCGGTCGAGGTCGCCGTCGTGGATCCGGCCCTCCAGGCCGAGCAGCCCGCGCACGCGCTCGGTGAGCAGAAGTCCCGCCGCGTACGACTGCTTGGCGTCCCACGAGTCATCTCCGGCGACCATCCCCCGCCGCGGGCCGTCAGCCGGCGGGGGCACCGAGGCGCGTATGTACTCCAGCACGAGCCCGGGTGCACTCTGCTCGAGCGGGTTGTGCCACCGTGTCATGTCCCACGCGTTGCAGAAGGCCGCGACGGCGAGCGAGGAACCGGGAAACGCCACCCCGGCGCCCCACCACCCCCAGGGGTAGGCGCCAAGATGGCCGAAGCTCCGAACCGCTCCGCCGTCGACCGTGAGCTCGACGCCGAGGCCGAGCGCCGTCGGAGAGCCGGGCCAGATGCCTGCTGCCGGCTTCGGGGGCGGGTAGGCGCGGGGCGCGATCATCGCCTCGACCGTTCCGGCGGAGAGCAACGGCGTTCCCGACGCTTCTCCGCGCAGCAGGCTGTCCAGCACGCGGACGTGGTCACCAGGCGTCGTGATCAGGCCGACGCTCGTGTACAGCGACGAGGTCAGGCTCGGGCTTGGAACGCACAGCCTTCCGAAGCGGGCGTATCCGACCGACAATCGGTCCGCCGCCGTGTGGGTCGAGGTGCCAAGCGTCGGGAACATCGTCGACTCGAGCCCGAGTGGCTCGAAGACGGAGCTCGCGATGAATGCGCCCACCGATTCGCCTCGAGGGGTCCGGCGCTCGATCACCAACCCGAGCAGGGCCATGCCGAGGCTCGAGTACTGAAAGCGCTCACCCACTCGAGCCGTCCAGCGCGAGACATCCCTGTGGTACTCGCGACGACGGTCCTCCCTGAGGATGCGTCGGACCGCCCGCGGAAGCGGCTCGGGCACACCGGAGACGGCCTCGATCGTGTCGAGCGCGAGGCCCGAGCGATGCGTCAGCAGGTCCATGACGGTGACCTCGCGCTCACCCCGCGGGTTGCGGATCTCGACGACGTCGCCCAGGACGTCGCTTACCGGCTCATCGAGCGTCAGTCGCCCCATCTCGACGAGCCTGAGCGCCGCGATGGCGGTGTAGAGCTTCGAGATCGAGCCGACCCTGGCCGTCACGCTCGGCGTCATGGGGATCTCGCGCCGGACGTCCGCGAAGCCGTATCCCCGCTCCCACACCTCGCCGTCGAGCGCGACGGCGAGATTCAGTCCGGGGGTGCCCGAGGCTTCGAGGGCCCGCGGCCCGTAGCGGTCGAGCGACTGGGCGAGGCCCTCGAGCGCGGTGCTTCCTCCTCCGCCGTCCACCCGGCCAACGTCGCCCACGGTGCCGATCGACTGCATCCTCCGATCGGCGGACCGCCGGCCATCGCGCCGCACCGATCGTCCATGGCCTGCATCTAGACGCCGGCGACGGTGCGTCCAGCCTCGCGCAGCGCCGCTCTGAGCGCGTCCTCCGCGGCCTCAAGCGTGGCATCGACATCGTCTTCTGTATGCGCTGCGCTGATATGGCTGCGACAGCCGATGTGATCGGGCATCTCGAAGACCCCTCGATCGAGCAGTTTCCGCCGGTAGCGCACGAAGAGCTGCGCGTCGTTGCGCAGGAAGTCGTCGTAGGTCTCGAGGGGGCCTTCCATGAAGCACATGACGAACACCGAGCCGTGCCCCGCGACGGTGACCGGCACGCCCGCCCGGTCGGCTATCTGGCGCAGGCCCTGCCGCATCCGCTCACCCAGGCGATAGGTGTGGGCGTGCACCGAGCCGTCCTCGAGCGCGTCGATCGTCGCGAGCGCCGCTGAGACGCCGGCCGCGCCTCCGTTGAACGTGCCACCGACGAACACGTCGCCACCCGGGGCTGTGCTGAAGCGCTCCATGAGGTCGGCCCGACCGCCGACCGCTGCGATCGGGAAGCCGTTGCCCAACGCCTTCGCCATGGTGGTGACGTCGGGCGTCACGCCGGCGATCGCCTGGTAGCCGCCGACGTGGTGGCGGAAGCCGGTGATCACCTCGTCGAAGATGAGCACGGTCCCGTGGCGATCGCAGAGGTCGCGAAGCCCCTCGAGGAAGCCGTTCCGAGGCGCGAGGCTCGCGGAGTTGTGCGCGAACGGCTCGACGATCACCGCGGCGATCTCACCGCGATTCGCCTCCAGGGTGCGCTCGACGTCCGCGATGTCGTTGTACCGGCACACGAGCGTCCGATCGGTCGCCGCCTTCAGCGTGCCCGCCGAGCTGCGTCCGCGCGCGCCACCCGCTCCCTTCTCCTCGGCCGAGCCGGCGAGCACGTAGTCGTGGAAGCCGTGGTAGCAGCCCTGGAACTTGATGATCCGCTCTCGGCCCGTGACGGCCCTGGCGAGTCGCACGGCGTGGAACGTGGCTTCGGTGCCGCTGTTGCACAGCAGGGCCTTCTCCACTGATGGCACGTGCTCGCAGAGCTTGGCGGTCAGGGCGACCTCGAGCTCCGTCGTGCTGATGCCCACGAGCACCTTCTCCTCGATGGCGGCCCTGACGGCGTCCCCGACCCGCGGGTCGGCATGTCCCAGCACGATCGCGCCCCAGGCGGCGTGGTAGTCGATGTACCGGTGACCATCGAGGTCCTCGAGGTACGCCCCGTTCGCGCGCCGCACGCAGAACGGGGGATCGATCTTCCGCCGGCCGCTGTGGACGCCGCCGGGTGCGAAGCGGACCGCCCGGTCCATCAGCGCCAATGATGCCTGCCGTGTCTTGTGCACGTTCCTCGCCGATCGTCAGGTTTCGGGGTTGCGCCGTGACGACTCTGGGACGGCGGAGGCCGCGCAACATCCCTCGTTCGGTTGACGGCCCGGCCAGACGTCGCCGGAGAACCGACGCAGGACGTTCTCCGTGACACGCGACACGTTGTTCTCGTAACCGTCGTGCGAAAGGCTCGCCGTCCAGGCGATCGACCCGACCGAGAAGACCGCGCCTCCCTCCGGCGTCTTCCAATAGAGCATGTCCGCCCGCACGTTCGGGTGATGCCGCCCGCCGCTGTGAGCAGCCGTCTGCTGGAGGTCCTCGATGACCACCTGATACGTGTCGCCGAACCCCGTGGCCGTCGCGAGCACGCGCGCGGTGGGCGGGGTCCCGAGTTCGACGTCCGCTCTGTCGATCTCGTCGCCGGCGGCGCCGCCCATCGAGAGGCCGAAGCCTCCGATCGTCTCGTCGGGCGCGATCCCTTCAAAGACGAAACCCACCTCCGGATCGAAGCTCTCCGGCGTGCGGACGTACCCTCGAGAGTCGCCGTCGTGGCCGTACGCGGACGTGCCCGTCCCGAGCAGGCGGTTTGGCGAACGTCCGCGGTGACGCCATACGCCGCCAAGCTCACCGGTCGAGGCGTGGTAGCACTCGCCGGGCGGGGACTCCCAGAGGCGCGAGCCCGCATAGCCGCGGCGCTGCTCGATGCACGAGCCTTCGTCGCCGCAGAGGCTGGTCACCCACCACAGTCCGTTGCCGCCGAGGTACATGAGCCTCCCGCCCCCGAAGACGTACCGCTCGAGCGCATCGAGCATCGCGTCGGTGGCGTACTCCGGATGGCTGCCGGTCATGACGGCGCGGTAGCCCGACAGCAGACCGGCTCCCTCGGTGTGCAGGTCCTCGTCGGTTATGACGTCGTAGGAGAAGCCACGCGCCTCGAGCCAGTCGACGAGATAGAGGTCCCCGCCGAGGTGCCGCCCCGCGCCCGTCGCGTGATAGCGATAGTCGGGACGGAGATTCGGGATCGGTCGCCGGCGTGACGAGATCGAGCAGCCGGTGCCGTCGTCGTGGTGGTCGTAGAGGGACTTGCCGTACTCGGGGTGCCGGGCGAGATACGCATCGCGCGGGTCCGCTTCGACGCGCCAGGTGTCGGGCACCGGTCTCCAGCGACTGAGCAACTCCGGCGAGAGCGAACGCTCGTTGGCATATGCCCAGTAGGTCAGCGTCGGGAGGAGCACCGCGACATCGGCACCGGGCTTGCCCCTCGGAGGACGGATAACGAAGGGGACGTGGTCGACGTCGTCGCGGTCCTCGACGCGCAGGGCGTAGACGCCGCTGCGCAGCCCGGGCGAAACACGCCACCGCAGCGAGACATCCCAGCGCGCGTCGGTCAGCGCATCCGAGTTGAACTGCAGGGCGCGGTACTCGTGTGGCGCCCGCTTGAAGTCGGTTTCCCGGCCCGACCAGTTGTGCCCGGTCACGGCGGAGTACGGCATGTTGAGCGAATACGCCGTGAGCTGGTGCAGGCCTCGGTCGGGAACTGGAGTCCCGGCGCCGCGCGGCGCGAAGTCCCAGGCCGCGATCACCCGATCCGACACGGCGGATGGATCCGCCCCCGCGGCGACGTCCTCGACCGCCTCGTCGTCCACCTCCTCCCCTATGACCACCGGACTCTCGAGCTTGCCGTCATACGGCTCCTCCGGGATCCATGCGGCCCCGGCCGGCCGTGCGGCAGCGGCACCCAGGGTCCATACGCCGGGTGCCATGTCGATCGCGGCCGCGGGGCATTCCTCCCGATTCGCCGCGGCGGGCGCCGGCATCCACTGGGCGGCGCAGCGCTGCCGGATCTCGATGCGACGCTCCTCGCCGCGATACCTGGCGACGACGAGATGCCAGGAGCGCTCGACGAGCCGAGCACCGCTTCGCACCGTCACCACGGAGCCGGCTGCTCGCAGGATGAACGCGGCCTGGCCGTCCTCGATCACGAGCGCGAAGCCCGAGCGCCTGGACGCCCATCTGGCCACGAGCCCTTGCCGGGGCCTCGCCGCGAGCGCGCTCGGCTGGATCCAGGCGATGATCGTCAGCCCTTCGACCGGCGGGAGGCCGTGCTGGTCCTCGGCGACGAGGAACGAGCCGGGGCTGGTGCGCTGGCTCTGTCCCGGATGGCGTCCGGCGACCTCGCTGGGGATCGCCTCCGCCTTGAAACCGGGGCCCTCAGGCGCGGAGTCGCCGTGCAACAGGCGCACGATCCTGGCGTCGTAGTCGCGCGCGTCCGTATGGACGAAGAACTCGGCGAAGGCGCCGGGCGCCACCGAGAACGGGTCCGCGTATCCGGTCAGCTCGGGCAACGCCGCTCAGGGATCCATACGTCGCACGGTGGCCCAGCGGCTCTCCGCAGCCGACTCCTGAGCGGCGGCGACGACCTCCATTGCCCTCAGCCCATCGACGAACGAGGGACGGTCCGCCGCTGGTTCGTCGCCTGCGACCGCGCCGAGAAGATCGCGCGCCGCCAGCAGGAACGCATCCCCCCAGCCCAGGCCCTGGCCTGCCACCGGCCAGAACGCCTCCGCCCCCTCGTGCTGGGGCCCGATCACGATCGTGCGGAAGCCGGCCGTGCCCGGGATCTCCGCTTCCGAGTACACGGCGAGCTCGTTCAGCCGCTGCCAGCTGAACCTGATGGCCCCTCGGTCGCCCGTGAGCTCGAAGCTCAGGTCCGTCTTGTAACCGGTCGCCATCCAGCTCGCCTGCACGACTCCCGAGGCGCCGTCGCTGAACTCGACGAGGAGGTCGGTGGCGTCATCGACGTCGACCTGCACGTGATCGCCGCCCTGCCGCCGGCGCGTGATGAACGTTCGCGACCGCGCCGAGACGCTGCTGAGCTCCCCGACCAGATGGCGGCCCAGGTCGATCACGTGCGAGCCGATGTCGCCGATGCTGCCGGCGCCGGCCCGTGCCATGCTCCCCCTCCAGCCTAGAGGTAGTGCCGGATCGGCGGCATAGTCGTGGAAGTAGTGGCCGCGGAACGTCCGGATGCGTCCGATGCATCCGGCGTCCACGAGGCGCTTGGCGAGCCGGACCGCCGGCCACCGGCGGTACACGAAGCCGACCTGGTCGACGATCCCCGCCTCGGCGACCGCCCGGACCATCTCCCGGGCCGCCGGCAGATCGTTGGCGAGCGGCTTCTCGCACAGCACGTGCTTCCCGTGTCGTGCCGCGTCGATCGCGATCTCGGCGTGGACGTCGTTCGGCGTCACGACGTCGACGAGATCGATGTCCTCCGCCTGGGTGACCGCTCGCCGTTCCTTGGCCGCGTCACGCCACCCGAATCGCTCGACGGCCTCGCGAGCCGCGCTCGCCTCGACGTCGTACACGCGCCGCAGCTCGACGGGCGGCAGCGTCGCGCCGTAGAGCGGGCCGAGAGCCCGGTACGCCAGCGTGTGAGCCTTGAGCATGAACCCGGAACCGACGATCCCTACCCGAACGGTCTGCCGTTGCGCCGCCACAGGGAGATTAGATCATCGGATGTATCTCGGCGTCAAGCGGCCCACACCCGCCGGCGAACGATCGGCCGGACGATCCGCCAACCGGTGGATGCCGGCGATCGAGGCCGGCCTTAGCGTCCGCACATGGTGCGCCTGGGGATTGTCGGCTGTGGGGACGTCCTGTCGCGGTCCTACGTTGAGGGCCTTGCAGCGGTGCGACCGGATGCCGTCGTGGTGGCGTGCTGCGACGTCGCCGCGGAACGACGCGAGCACGCAGCGGCGCTCTGCGCAGATCTGGGCCATCGACCACGCACGTACGCGTCACTTACGGACATGCTCGACGAGGCGGCGCTGGACGGCCTGCTGAACCTGACTCCCGCTCCGGCGCATGCCGAGGTGACGGCCGCCGCCCTGGCCGAACGCGTACACGTCTACTCCGAGAAGCCGCTCGCCGGTTCGGTCCAGGGCGCGCTGGACCTGGTCGAGCATGCGACCGCAGCAGGCCGGCTGCTTCTGTGCGCGCCGGCTTCGATGGCCGCGAGCTGCCTTCGATGGATGAGCGGAGTCATTCGCGAAGGACGGCTCGGGCGGCCAACGCTCGCGGTCAGCCAGCTCGGCACCCTGGGGCCGGCCGCCTGGCGAATCTACACCGGCGACTCGCGCGTCTTCTACACGCGGCGCGTGGGCCCGGTTGTCGATCTCGGCATCTATGCGCTGCACTGCGTGACCGGCCTGCTCGGACCGGCGTCTCGGGTCCACGCCATCGGAAGCACAGGCATCCCGAGGCGGCCGGTCCTCGCCGGCAAAGGGATCGGCGACGAGCTCGAGGTCGACTCGCCCGATCACGTGCTGATGCAGCTCGACATGTCCTCCGGTGCCCAGGCGCAGGTGCTCGCCAGCTTCGCGATGCCCGCGACCCGCGCACCCTTCCTGGAGGTCCATTGCACTCACGGCACGCTCAGCCTCCGCGAGCCGTTCAGGGCCAACGCGGCCGTCGACGCCTGGCTGGCCGACGATCGGCCGCTGCCCCTCGAGGGCTGGCTGGCCGGCGCCAATGGCACCTTCCCACCGTCTCCGGTCGAGGATCTGATCGCCTGCGGAGTCGTCCACTTCGTGCGGTGCATCCTGGGCCTCGAGCAGCCGCTCCTCACCGCGCGGCACGGTGTCCACGCGCTGGAGATGGCCGAGGCGGCCCGGCAGTCGATGGCCGGCGGCGAGCCCGTGCGGCTGGCGACCTCCTTCGAGTCGCCTCACGACACGACACCTCGCGACGCCCATGTACTCAGCTGAGCCGGCCACACCGCATCGGACGCTCGCGCACGTCGGCATCACTGTGCCGGATCTCGACCTGGCCGTTCGCTGGTACAGCCACGTGATCGGCTTCGACGTCATGGTTCCTGCGCATTCGATCGTCCGCGACGAGGGTCATCCCGGCCGCGTGGCCGCAGACGTCCTCGGCCCCGAGTTCGGCGCGTTGCGGCAGGCGCATCTCGTCGGCGCCAACGGTGCCGGTCTGGAGCTGTTCGAGTTCGTGGAACCGCCGGTCGGGCGTCTTGAGTCGTCTCGACCGTACTGGTCGACAGGTCCGTGGCACGTCTGCATCGTCGATCCGGATGTCGAGGCGACGGCGGAGGCCATCCGTCGCAGCGGCGGCGACAGGACGAGCCGAGTCTGGAGGCTGTTCGATGACGAGCCGTACGAGATGACGTACTGCGAGGATCCGTTCGGCAACATCGTCGAGATCTACAGCCACTCGTACGAGCGGATCTACTCGAATCGCGTCATCGCGTAGTAACGGGCGTGTTCAGAGGCTGTAGCTCACCGGCTCGACGCGGCGAGACGAGGCGGAGCGCACCATGGCGTCGCAGATTTCGGCACATCGGTAGCCGTCGCGGAAGCTCGCCCCCAGCGGCGGGCGGCGACCCCCCTCGACGATCGCCCAGCAGGCATCGGCGAGCTGATGGACGATGCTGTCGCCCCAGCCGATGCCGTGGCCGGCCGGGAACCAGGACGCAAGGAAGGGCTGGCCTGGCTCGGTCACGTGCAGGACCTCGCGGACTCCGTTGCGGCGCATCTCCAGCTCATTGAGACGCGCGAGATCGAAGCGCAGGGCGCCGGCTGTGCCGTCGACCTCGACGACGCTCGTGCAGACGTGACCGCCCGCCACGGTCGAAGCCTCGAGCATGCCCGTCGCGCCGTTCTCGAACGTGACCAGCGCCCGGATCGACTCGTCCACGTCTGCGCCCCGCAGCCGCGACCGGCTCATACACGCAGCCACCTCGGTCATCTCTCCGACGAGCACGCGTGCCAGGTCGATGTGGTGGGACGCCAGGTCGCCGACGGCACCCGATCCCGCGGCCTCGGTGCGGCTGCGCCAGCCGGCCTCCTGATCGCCCAGGCCGGTCGAGAGCAGAAAGCGGGAGCGGAAGTGCCGGAGCTCCCCCAGCCGTCCGTCCTGGACCAGCTTCCGAGCGAGGTCGATCGCGGGGAAGAAGCGATAGTTGAATCCGCATAGGGCGACAGCCTCACTCGACTCGGCCGCCTCAGCCATGTGACGGGCCTCGCGCGCAGTCCGCGCGAGCGGCTTCTCGCAGATGACGTGGACGCGCCGCCGCAGCGCTTCGACGGCCGGTGCCGCGTGGATCCCGTTCGGGCCGGCGTTGATGAACAGGTCCAGGGTCGGGTCGCCGACGAGCTGTTCCCAATCATGGGCGCTCCGCGCCCACCCGTACGTCCTCCGGGCCTCCTCGACCGCCACCGGTGACCGGCCGCAGAGCACCACCGGCTCGAGAACGACCGGCGGCCCCGAGGCCAGGGTGTTGATCCGCTGGACCGCGTAGGAGTGGGCGCGGCCCATGAACCCGTAGCCGAGCATGCCGATGCGCAGCCTGCGGCGACTCCGGGCGGCCATTCCGGCGAGGCTCGGGCGTCGGTCCGACGACTGCCATCCGTCGATCGACGCACCTCTCGTTCAATGTCAGCCCAGATGCAGGTGATTGAATGATTGGATGCATCCGCTCGGGTGGCTCCTCGTCGGTGCGAGCTACATCGCAGGCGCCCGGATGCTTCCAGCCATTCGGTCGAGCGAAGGAAGCGATGTCGTGGCGGTCTACAGCCGCTGCCCCGAACGAGCACAGGAGTTCGCGAGCGCCCACGACATATCTCGTGCGTATGCGGACCTAGGAGCGGCGCTGAACGATCCCCGCGTCGACGCCGTGTACATCAGCTCGACGAACGAGCTGCACGCCCCGGCAACACTCGCCGCTGCGACGGCAGGCAAGCATGTCCTGTGCGAGAAGCCTCTCGCCCTGTCGCTGGACGACGGGTTCGAGATGGCGGCCACATGTCGCCGGCACGGCGTCGTGCTCGGCGTCAACCATGTGAAGCGCCAGGCCCCGACGATCCGCGCCATGAGAAGGGCGATCGCCGACGATGCGGTGGGAGAGCCCCTCGCGGCGCGCGTGTACTTCACGACGGCGCTCCCGGTGCACCAGCAGACCTGGCGCCTTGCGACGACGGCCCCCGGTTCGGGCGTCATGTTCGATCTCACGGTCCATGACGCGGATCTCCTGCGCTTCCTGCTCGGAGACGAGATCGAGGCGGTTGCGGCGTTCGGCACCCAGCAGGGCCTCGCCGCCGGCACGACCGAGGACTCCGCCATGGGCATCCTCCGGTTCCGGAGCGGGCTGCTCGCCTCGTTCCACGACTCGTTCACGCTGCCGCACGCCGGCACCGGCCTCGAGGTCCACGGCACCGCGGGCTCGCTCGTGGGCATCGACGTCATGGGAGACGATCCCGTCGGCGACGTGATCCTGAAGCGATGTGGAACCACGACCGCCCTCGACGTCGAGCCTCGCGACGACCTCTTCGCGCGGACGGTCGCCGACTTCGAGCACGCCGTCCGGAACGGGACGCCGCCGATGGTTACGGGCGAGGACGGCATCCGGTCACTAGCCGTCGCCCTGGCGGCCCGCGAATCGGCACGAGACCGCCGGATCGTCGAGATCGTCACGCTCGATCGAAGGCTCGCCTCGCTGAACGGCTGCGCTCCACTTGACGGCAGGCGTGGACCGATGATTGAATGACTGCATGTCTCGCTTGCACCGGCAGCTGCTGGGTGTCGTCGTCACGGACATCGTCTCGGGAGCCATCCAGCCGGGGGAGATGCTGCCGCGCGAAGCAGATCTCGCCGCCCAGTTCGGCGTGAGCCGCGGTGTCGCCCGCGAGGCGATCCGGGGCCTCGAGGAGCGTGGGTTGATCCGCGTCAAGCACGGGCGCGGCGCGACCGCGAACCCCGCCGACATGTGGGACCTCTTCAGCACCGACGTGCTGTCCGCGCTGCTGGAAAGCGATCGCGGGATCGAGGTGCTCACCGACTACCTCGAGTGCCGCCGCATCCTGGAGATCGAGGCTGCGGGACTGGCGGCCGAGCGCGCGGACGCGACGCGCATCTCCGATCTCGCCGGCGCCCTCGCCCGAATGACCTCCTCCGCCGAGCGCGCGACCGTGAATCCCGCCGCCGAGGACCTGTACCACGAGGCCGACATCGACTTCCACCGGCGCGTCATCGCCGCCACCGGGAACAAGGCCCTGGGCCGGATGACCGAGCCGATCCATCGGGCGCTGGCCGAGGCCCGGCGTCCGCTGGCGCGTCCTGAGTTCCGGCTCGAGCGCAGCCTCCCTGAGCACGAGCGGATCCTCGCGGCGATCGCGGACCGTGACCCGGCGGAAGCACGGGCCGCCATGCGTGACCACCTCCTCACCGTTGAGCTGTACCTGCGGGAGTACGCGGAGGACGTCGCCGGCGGGCGGGTGGCGGGCAGCAGGGCGCATGGCCGCGTCGAGAGCTGAGGCGCCCGGGCGCGCGCGACCGCACCGCGTCGTCGTGACCTGGCTGGACTACGGCGTCGAGGATCCGCTGAACGGCGGCATGCTCCGCGAGGCGGGACTGGAGGTCGCGCTGGCGCCCAAGCTCGGGGCGAGGTCGGCGGCGGAGGTCGCGCAGCTCATGCGCCAAGCCACCGCGGCGATCGTGAGCACGGATCCCTTCGATCGCGGCGTCTTCGCCGCCGCACCGGGCCTGCGCGTGATCGCCCGGGTGGGCGTCGGAACGGACTCGATCGACCTGGGTGCCGCGACCGAGGCGGGCGTCGTGGTGACGACGACGCCGGGGGCGAACCGGGAGACGACCGCGGACCACGCCATGGCCATGCTCCTCGCCGCCGTCCGGCGGATCGTCGAGCACGACGCGTCCGTGCGCCGGGGGGAGTGGAAGCGCACGGGCGCCGCCACGCCATGGGACCTGCACGCGACGACCGTGGGCATCGTCGGGTTCGGCGCGATCGGCCGAACGGTGGCGCGGCGCCTCGACGGATTCGGCACCCACCTGCTCGTCGCGGACCCGGCCCTCGTGAGCGGGGACGGCGCGGAGGTGGTCGAGCTGGATGAGCTGCTCGCGCGCGCGGACGTGGTGTCGCTGCACCTGCCGCTGACCCCGGCGACCCGGCACATCATCGGTGCGAAGGCGCTCGCCCGGATGCGCCCGGATGCGATCCTCGTGAACACGTCGCGCGGGGAGCTCGTGGACCAGGACGCGCTCATCGACGCGCTCGCGGGCGGCCGCCTGCGGGGCGCGGCACTCGACGTCTTCTCCGACGAGCCGCATCTCCCGCGCGCGCTGCGGACGCTGTCGAACGTCGTTCTCACGCCCCACGTCGGCGGGTTGAGCGAGCGCTCGATCACCAGGATGACCCACGAGGCGACCTGCAGCGTCCTGGACGTGCTCGCCGGGAGGGCCGCATCCGAGTCGGTCGTCAACCCCGCGGCGCTCGCTCACCATCGGCATGCGAGCGCCCTGGCCACCCCGGGAGTAGGTTGATGGGCGAGCTCGAGGTGCGCTCGCCGTACAGCGACGAGGTCGTCGACGTCGTCCCGCTCGCCGGCCCCGAGGATGTGGCGCGCGCGCTCGCCGAAGCTGTCGAGGGAGCGCGGCGGATGGCCGCGCTGCCCGCGTACGAGCGCTCGGAGATCCTCGGGCGCGCGGCGGACCGGATCGACGCCGACCAGGCCGAGCTCGCGCGCATCATCACGGCCGAGCAGGGCAAGCCGGGCGTCGAGGCGCGCGCGGAGGCCTCGCGCATCGGCGGCATCGTGCGGCTGTGCGCCGAGGAGGCGCGGCGCATCTCCGGCGAGGTGCTGCCGATGGACGCCGCGCCGGTGGGGGTCGGGCGGCTCGGCTTCACGCGCCCGGAGCCGACCGGCGTGGTGGTCGCGATCTCGCCCTTCAACTACCCGGCGATCCTCGTCATCCACAAAGTCGGGCCGGCGCTCGCCGCCGGCAACGCGGTGATCCTCAAGCCCGCGACGGCCACGCCGCTGACGGCGCTGTTCATCGTCGAGCGGCTGGTGGGCGCCGGGCTCCCGCCGCTCGCGGTGCAGTGCCTCGTCGGCCCTGGAGACGCGGTCGGTCGTGCGCTCGTGTCGGACCCGCGCGTCCGGAAGATCTCGTTCACCGGCTCGAAGGCGGTGGGCGACGCGATCGCTCGGGCCGCCGGCGCGAAGCGGCTCACGTGCGAGCTCGGCTCCAACGGCGCGATGGTCGTCCTCGCCGACGCCGACCTCGAGCGCGCGGCCGCCTCGGCGGCGTACAGCGGCTACACCAACGCCGGTCAGAACTGCGTCTCGACGCAGCGGATCCTCGTCCACCGTGACGCGCGCGACGAGTTCCTCGAGCGGCTCGCCGGCCGAGTCGCCCGCTTCTCCCCCGGAGACCCGGCCGACCCGCGCACCGACCTCGCGCCCGTGATCACGCGGGCGGAGGCGGAGCGCGTGGTCGGCTGGGTCCGTGAGGCCGGCAGCGCGGGCGCGGCGATCCTGCGCGGAGGTGATCGTGACGGCGCGGTCGTGGATCCCGCCGTCGTCGTGGACCCGCCGCGCGAGGCTCGGGTGTGGCGCGAGGAGCTGTTCGGCCCCGCCGTCGCCGTGCGGTCGTTCGGCGACGACGACGAGGCGCTCGCGCTCGCGAACGACACCCGCTACGGGCTGGCCATGAGCGTCCTGACGCGCGACGCCGACCGTGCGCTGCGCTTCGCGCGCGGCCTGCGCGCCGGGATCGTGAACGTCAACCCTCCGAACGGCTCGACGTGGCGAGCCGACTTCATGCCGTGGGGCGGCTTCGGCGACAGCGGCTTCGGCAAGGAGGGCGTCGGCTACGCCGTCCGGGACATGACGGAGGACAAGCTCGTCGTCATCCATCCGGGGGACGCGGCATGAGCCCGGCCCTCGCCGAGCGCCTGCGGCGGGGCGAGCCGCTCATCGGCACGGTCCTCTCGCTGCCCGGAGTCGCGCTCGCCGAGCTCGCGGCGTCCCCGTTCGATCTCGTCTGGATCGACCTCGAGCACGGCGCGCTGAGCCTCGGCGAGGCACAGGAGCTGGTGGTGGCGGCACAAGGGACCGGATGCGCCGCGGCGGTCCGCCTGCCCCGCTGGGACTGGGAGCGGCTGCCGGCTGTGCTCGACGCCGGCGTGGACGCCGTTGTCGCGCCCGGCTTGGAGAGCGCCGCGC
>JBOGYU010000009.1:0-27885 GCA_050696935.1 Solirubrobacteraceae bacterium
TGCCCGACTCGCCATGGGCAACGCAGGTCGGGCGACTGCGCTGCCTGCGCGGGATCGACACGCTCACCGCGGCCGGGCTGTGCGCCGAGGTCGGCGACTTCGAACGCTTCGCGCGCGCCGGGCAGCTGATGAGCTACCTCGGGCTGGTCCCGTCCGAGCACAGCACCGGCGAGCAGCGCCGACTCGGCTCGATCACCAAGACCGGCTCCGGCCACGCCCGCCGGCTACTGGTCGAGGCCGCCTGGCACTACCGCCCGCGGCCGCGCATCGGCCGCCCGCTGCAGACCCGCCAGGACGGCCAGCCCGCCGCCGCGGTCGCGATCGCCTGGACCGCCCAGCAGCGCCTGCACCGCACCTGGCAGCGGCTCGAGCAGCGCGCCATGCGCCGCACGATCATCGCCGTCGCCGCCGCCCGCGAACTGGCCGGCTTCTGCTGGGCGATCACCCGCATCCAGTGAACCCGCCCCCACAGCCCGTCGGCTCGGTGGGTGGCGGCCCGGCACGCGCGCGGGGCATCCGCGATTCATCTATGAGCACCCGGTCACGACCGGCCACGCTCGGTCCTAGACAGCGGCGCCCCACGACGAAACCACGGTCCTGCGGCCCACCGGATCCGCGCATATCAGTCTGACCGCGCGTCGCGCATCAGCCCTGCCGGACCGCCACCCACCGAGCCGACCACAGACCTACCCGCCAGCGCGCCCCCGCGCCCAGCAAGCCCGCCAGCATCACGAACGACGCGCCATATCAGATGACTGATTCCATGCGTTGTTAGCCTCGATCCTCGGGAGGCGCTTGGTGGCATGTTGAGCCGGCGTCGGCGCTCGGGAGCTGGCTTGACCGCTGGGTTTGAGTGGCCAAGCGGGCGTGTATCTCAGGTGATCTGCTTGAACTAAAGCGGCGCGATGTTTGCGCGGTTCCGCCGGGACCGCTGGCCGAGCGGTGGGCCCGGTTCCCCGAATACCGCTTGAACATGCGGGATCAGTATCGGACTGAGGCTGTCCAGCGCATAGTCCGTCCGAGAACCACTCTACTCTCGTCGTGTGCAGTTCAGCAAGACCACCTGAGATATGCGACCGGGAGCGGAGTACTTCTTCGAGCCCTCGGAGCCCGCCCAGCGCCGCTACGAGGCGCTACGCGCCTACTTCGTCGAGGGGCTGACCGCGGCCGAGGCCGGCGAGCGCTTTGGCTACTCGCCCCGGGTGGTGCACCAGATGGCCTCCGAGCTGCGCGCGGGGCGGGCGGCGTTCTTTGCCTCCAGCAAGCCCGGGCCGAAGGGGCCGCGCAAGGCGCAGCGGATCCGCGAGGCGGTGCTCGAGCTGCGCGCCGCCGATCGCTCGGTGACCGAGATCGCCGCCGCGCTCGGTGCCTCCGGCACGCCGGTCTCCGCGCAGACGGTGTGGGCGATCCTCGACGCCGAGGGGATCGAGCGGCTGGCTCGCCGCCCGAGCGCCGAGCGCGGCGCCCCGCCGCGGCTTGAGCCGGTCAAGTCGCGCGCGCTCGAGGAGTGGCCTCGGGTCGCGGCGATCCCCTGCGATCACGCCGGGCTGTGGCTGCTCGCGCCCGCGATCGCCGAGCTCGGGCTCGCCGAGCTGGTCGCCGCCGCCGGCTACCCGAGGACCTCGGTGCTGTCGGCATGGCACTCGCTCGGGGCGCTGCTTTTGGCCAAGTGCGCGCGGGCGCCCCGGATCAGCCACACGCACGCGCTCTCAGACGACCGGGGCCTCGGGCTGATGCTGGGGCTGACGGCGCTGCCCAAGGCGACCCATCTGACGAGCTACTCCTACCGGGTGCGCCGGGCCGCCAACGAGCGCCTGCTCGCCGCCGTCGCCACCCGCCTGCGCGCGCTCGGGCTCGCCTCCGGCGAGGAGGGCTTCAACCTCGACTTCCACGCGATCCGCCACCACGGCAACGACGCGCCGCTGGAGAAGCACTACGTCCCGCGCCGCTCGCAGCGCACCCGCGCGGTGCTCAGCTTCTTCGCCCAAGACCACGCCTCCCAGGAGATGGTTTACGCCAACGCCGACCTGACCAAGGCCGAACAGGCGCGCGAGATCCTCGCCTTCGCCGACTACTGGCAGCGCGTGGCCGGCGAGGACCCCGGCCTGCTCGTCTTTGACTCCAAGCTCACCACCTACAAGGTCCTGAACGAACTCACCGCGCGCGGCATCCGCTGGCTCACCCTGCGCGAACGCGGCCCGAGGCTGATCGCCGATCTCGGCGCCCGGCCCGACTCGCAGTGGAAGCGGGTGCGGATCGAGCGCCGCGGCCGCTACCGCGCACCCGAGATCCTCGACGAGCTCGTCCCGATCAAGGGAATCGAGAACCCGGTGCGCCAGCTCGCCGTGCGCAACATCGGCCGCGAGCAGCCGACGCTTCTGATCACCAACGCGCTCGAGCTCACCACCAGACAGCTGTTCGCCCGCTACGCCGAGCGAATGACGATCGAGAACGAGCTCGACGCCTACATCTCGGGCTTCCACCTCGACGCGCTCTCAAGCGGGCTGCCGCTGAACGTCGACCTCGACACCACCCTGACCGTGATCGCCGGCAACCTCTACCGGCTGCTCGCCCGGCGCCTGCCGCGCTACGAGCGCGCCACCCCCGACACGATCTGGCGCCACTTCCTCGATGCGACCGGCACGATCCACGCAACCGAGGAGGCACTCACCGTCGATCTGCTGGTCCGCACCTACCACCCGACCCTGATCGACGCCGGCCTTGCCGATGAGGCGACCCCGATCCCCTGGCTCGACGGACGCGAGCTACGGTTCCGGTTCCCGCCGCGCTGAAACCTCAGCGGGTCTTCTTGACCGAGGATCGAGGTTAGTTAGGTCGCGAGGGCCGCGAAGGCGCGTGTGGAGGTAGTGGTTGAGCCAGACGCCGGCGGCGAGCGCGAGCAGCTTGGTGGCGACCCGCGCGCGTAGTCCGTACAGGCTGCGCGCCCGGTGCTGTTCGAGGCCGAGGCGGTCTTTGAGTGTCCAGAAGATCGACTCTATCCGCAGGCCGATCCACGAGATCGACGGGCCGTCGTGGGGTTCGCTCTAACTAACGCGCGGTGCCCTGCACCCCGGCTTCAAGGTCACCGTCAAACCCCGGACGGCTCAGCTGGGGTTAGCTGGTCGTCGTGATCCTTTCAGGTGGCGGCGACCTCGCGCGGGGGTGCGGTAGGCCGGCCGGCTGTCGGGTCGGTGGTGATAGCGGTCGACGTAGGCGCCGATCGCGTTGCGGGCCTCGTCGATGGTCTCGAACTCTTCGCGCCAGATGCAGCGCTGCTTGAGCTCGTTGAACCAGGGCTCGATGAAGGCCTGGCTTTCGGGGTCGCGGTAGCCGCCGGCGTGGGCGATCCCGAGTTCGCCCAAGCGGGCGCGGAACGCGCGAGGTGAACGGGCGGGTAGCTCACCCGAGCCCAGGTGAGGCGTCCGCGTCAGTGCGGCAAGGGGGCTCGTCGGCCGGCGCGTCACGCATCGCGACCGGCTGGCCGTCGAGCTTGCCGAGGATCAACAACGCGGGCCTTTTGGATCGCGAACCTGACCTGCGCGCAGTCGGGGAGTGTCGGCGCGCGGCAGTCGTCCGCGAGTGGCCGGAGCCGAGCACGTCGCGCCGCTCGTTGGAATGGCGTTCGACGGGCACAGTCGCGGTCCTACTCCTCGCAGGCGCGGCGTCAAGCGATCGCACGCCCCGGCCACAAACGGCGTCGACCGGTCTGCCACGAGTACGACGCGGCACCAGCTCTCGCACCGCTGCGCGTTCGGCGCGGTCGGGCGGAGATCGCGACCGGGCTCGCAGCGCCCCAAGCCGCTCGGAGTGTGTCTTAGATGCGGAAGGTAGTTCAGTTCAGCGACGTCGCCACACGGCGAGTTGCTCCCGCGGCGGAGCTACGAGCACGATCCTCGCGCCACGGCATGGCCCTGCTCGCAGCCGATCATGTCGGCGCCGCTGAGTCCGCCGCTGACGACGATCGTCTCGAGTCCCCGACATTCCAGTCCTTCAACGCCGCGCGGGCCTCCGCGGTCGCACGCGGGACCTGGTCCGGCAGGAATCGCAGCGTCGGTCGCCTGGGGTCGTCAAGCATGTGCCCGGCGGCCACCGAGACACGCGGCTGTGGGCTCATTGCGACGCCATACGAGTTGGTGTCCCGCGAGGCAAGCCGTCAGGGAGCGGCAAGGAGGATGTCCCGCTCGCCGTGGAACTTCGCGGTGGCGGTCGGGTGATCAGCTGACGGTCGCGAGCGTAGCGGCCGTGTCGGTCGGGGTGGGCATGGTGAGGTTGGCGCGCTCGGCTGTGACGTGTCGCTCGACGGCGACGGCGAGGCGGGCGAGGTGGCGGTAGCGGATGATCTTGCGGAACTGGCGTTCGGCTTCGAGCATGCCGGCGGCGGTCCAGCGCAGGCACATATCGCCGGACTGCCAGCGCTTGACGTTGCGCGAGGTGCGGCGGCAGATCTCGATCATCGACTCGATCGGGTTCGTGCTGCTCAGGGTGCGCCAGAGCTGGCCGTCGATGCCCAGGCGCTGGAGGGCGCTCATAGGCCCGTACGACGAGCCCGGCATCCCACACGATCAGGAACACCACCAGCGCGGTGCCGAGCACCACCCCCGCGATGAGCCCGAGCATCGAACGCAGGTCGGAAAGGCGTCGTCGTATGCGCCCGGAGACCAGTCGCATATACCCGAATCGGCGCGCCTGCCCGCGCCGCCCAGGGTTACGCGTTGGTCTGGTCCGGGGGAGCGGGCGCCGGCAGATCACGGAGGCGCGCCCCAGACGCTCGGACGTCGTCCGTCGCCACAGGCGGCGACCTCGAGTACGCGGACGAGGTGACGCTCGGCCGCCCGCTGCGCGGGCGGATGCGGCTGTAGCGCTCAGCGCGAGTCATTTAGGTGGAGCAGGGCTTGACTGGCCTGTGCCGACTGGCATAGGGTCACCGCAGGCCTGGTCGAACCCGACCACGCGCAGGGCCAACTTGAAATGGTGGGCGCAATTCGTTGCAATTGCGCCTGCCCGAACACCGGGGGGCTCGATGTCGCAGGCGTACTTCTTCAACATGACGGCCCATCAGATTGCGTTGAACGTGGCGGCGGGGGATCAGGTGACGATCGACGGTCTGAGCGGGGAGCCCTACACGCCGAACTACCAGACGTACAAGCGCACTGACCTGGAGGACCCGCCGGCCAACGAGTTCGGCGCCGAGAACCCCGTCGCCTACCACATCTCCGGCTCGGACATCCAGAACAACTTCCACGTCAGCGTCACCACCGACCAGTACTCCTCCGACGACACCGACATCCTGATCTACCTGTTCATGCGCTCAATGGTCGGGATGGCGGCGGAAGACTCAAAGCCGTACCTGAGTCAGAACGGCGTCTTGAAGATTCCCGCGGCGGCCGAGCTCTAGCGCGGCTCAGGTCGCGAAGCGGAGCTCGCCGTGGCGAGCAACGCCTACGTCTTCTCGGACCCGACGAAGTCGCAGATCGGGCCGTTCCTGTACTACGACGGCGCGTCGACGATCGGACAGGACGTCACGGTGCTCCTGGACGACGTCTTCGCGACGCCGCCGAGCAACCCGATCACGAGCGGCCCGTTCACCCTGTCGCCGAGCAAGGCGAACCCCAAGCTGCCGTGGCAGGTCGTCGCGCCGGCGAAGGGCGGGATCTGGGACTTCTCGAGCGCGGCGAGCCGCAAGGCCGTACGCGACGGATTCGACGGGCTGTTCGCCGCGCTCAACGAGCCCGGTGGCGCGGCGCCGGCGCTCAAGGCCGGTCGCCGCTGGCTGATCCGCGGCTACCTGGCCGAGGGGCTCCCACAGACATTCCCGGAGACGCTCTACTACCGCTACGGGCTCGACGCGGACCGCCGCTGCGTGGACGTCACGCCAGGGATGCGGCTGCGGGTCGACTACCAGCAGCACCAGCAGGTCGATCCCGAGGCGAGCGACCTGAACGGCTTCGTCGGTGCGGGAAGCACGTACATCGACGTGGGTGTCGGCGCGCAGTCGGGGAACATCCTGCCGCTGGCCTTCGACCCTTTCCTCGGCTCGCTGGGCGGCATGACCGTGTCGGCGTCGACCGGTGGCGGGGGCGGCTCGATCGACCTCCAGGGCGCGGCGTGGTCGATGCCCTACTGGCGGCTGATCTACCCGCAGACCTACCCGGCCGCCGCGGGCACGGGCTTCGCGACCGCGCAGCAGAACCCCGCGCTGCTCGGGGCGCCGAGCCAGGCCGGCCTCGAGGAGGCGACCACCAACTACCTGTCCGGCCAGCCGATCGCCGACCCGGCAGTCGCGGCGTTCTTCCGCGGCCGCGTCGCGGTCGTCCCCGAGGTCCCGGTCTTTGTCCAGGGGCAGCTCGAGCACGTCGCCCTGGGGACCACGTTCCGCGCCCTCTTGGCGGGGCTCGGCCCGATTCCGTGGCTCGACCCGGGCCTGTGGTCGTCGGGCTCCGGCGCCGGGGTCTACTCGCGCCGCCGCACGCTTTTCGCAAGCACCGGTGGCTGGAAGATCGCAGGGTTCGCCGGCGTCGACTTCGCGAACAGCTACGAGCGGTACGGCGATTGCCTCGACGCGATGGACCTCCCGGTGCTGGGCGGTGACGTGCTGGCCCTGACCACGAGCGCCGCCACCTGACCGTGGCGGCGGGGTTCACGCAGTCGTCGGTCGGCCCCGCCCTATGGCTGTTGGACCCGCCCGGAGCGACGGCCGTCACCTTCCGGCTGGCCGACGCCGCGCAGAAGCAGCCGCCCGCCAGCACGACGCTGGACGCGCTGTGGGACTACCCCGGCGTCTACGTCGTCCTGCCCGCGGGCACGCCGGTCGACTCGACGCTGGCCGGGCGCCTGCGGACGGTGTTCGGGCCCCAGCCCACTGCGCGCTTCGCGTGGGTCGCCAACCCCACCGACCCGCCCGCGGCCTGGCGAACGACGACGGTCGCCCTCGACGGAAGCGGCTCGACGACCGGCGTGGCCGTGTTCGGCCTGCGCAGCATCGCCCTGTGGCTGACAGCCGGCTGCACTCCTGCCCTGAACGGAACGCAGGACGGCTTCATCTTCACGCAGCTTCCGGGCCCGGACCTGATCTACCTGACCGTCCGCTCCGGGGAGGACATCCTCGGCACGAAGGGGGACGCACTGCACGTGCCGCTGTCCGGGCCGCAGGCCGGCGCCCTCCAGATCCCGCTCACGCTCGCGGTACCGGATGACCTGGACACGATCGACGCCGGGCTGCGCTTGTTCGAGCCGCAGCCGGACTCGCCGCTCCCGGACCGCCTTCGCTCCTGGCGCTTTCCCGTCTTCACCGACACGGCGGCGCGCGAGCTGCCGGTGACCGCCTACCTCGACCCGCTGGCGCCCGACGACGTCGACCGCACGTTCCTCGACCTCGCGCCTGGTGGCGCGACCGGCCCCGAGCTGGGCACGACCTACCAGTCGACAATCGGCGGCATCGTGATGCTCACGGCGCTCGGCAGCGAGCAGGCGCCGGCCCGGCTCGTGCCGCAGGTGCGCGCGCTCGCGGCGCAGCCGAACCCCAACGACCCGCTGTACTTCGTGCCGAGCGGGGCGTTCCGCGTGCGCCTGCTCGACCGCGACGGCAATACCACGACGACGCCTCAGCGGCTGCTGTGCGGGACCGTCGGCGTCGAGTACGTGACGACGACCTCCGGCGACGAGCTGTGGTTCGGGCCTGGGGGCAACGCGCTCGCCGGCGCGGGCAAGCTCGATCCCGGCCCGACCACGGCGTACGCCGCCCCGCTGCCCGCATCGAGCGGCAGCCTGGTCTACAGCGCGCAGCCCGACGGGTCGCCGCTCCACTCCACGGCCGGCTCGCCGTTGTTCGGCCCGCCGACCGATCCGACGCAGTTCCTGACCTTCCTGCCGCTGGCGGGACAGCCCCTGCCGCCGCGACCCGGCAGCGGCCTGGCGCCGGGCGTGCCGCTGTTCCCCTACGGCGGCGTCGACGAGACCGAGCGCGGCGACTACGCCCGGCTCGAGCT
Organism: Solirubrobacteraceae bacterium; assembly: GCA_050696935.1. Lineage (GTDB taxonomy): Bacteria > Actinomycetota > Thermoleophilia > Solirubrobacterales > Solirubrobacteraceae > DASSUW01. The sequence continues at coordinate 7,986 of JBOGYU010000009.1, forward strand.
GGCCACCGTCGCGCCCGCCCGCCGCGCCGCGATCAAGCCGTCGCACTCGGCCGCCGCGCGGATCGCCGCGGCCGCGAACACCGGCACGCAGGGGACCACGCGCCAGGGGCTGATCGCGACCTTCAACGGCGGCATGAACCTGCTGCTCGGCCAGTCGCACGAGCAGGCGACGCTGAACCAGTGGCAGCTCGATCCGGTGAGCGACCCAGTCGCAGACGCGCTCCAGTCGCCGCAGTTGTTCCTCGTCGCGTCCGACCCCACGACGCTTCAGCCCGGCGGTAACCCGCCCACCCCGGCGAACGGCAAGGTCACGATCGGGCGGACCCCCGCCGACACCTGGACGTTCCAGGTGTTCGCCGACGGCTGCGGGGAGCACGGGACGGTTGCCGAATGCTGGGCGGACCGCGGGACGCTGCTCGTCATGAAGTTCGCCGGCAGCACCCTCCAGGACCTGGCCCGCGACACCTCGAAGTGGGCCACGCCGGACAAGTTCAATCCCGGCGACGGCGCCGTCGACCACGCGCGCGCCAGCCTTGTCGCGCTCGTCGACGACGCGATCGACCGTGCGAACAAGGGCGACGCCGACTTCGCCCCGTTCAAGGCGATTGCCTGCGACACCGACTGGCACGGGATCCTGGTCTTCAACTGCGACGTGCCGCTCGATGCGCTGCCCACGCAGATATTGGGTCTCGCCGCGGGCATCGACGCGAAGCTGTTCCGCGCGCACCACCTCGGGGTGACCGTCACGCCGGTCGAGCCGTCGGGCGGCCCGCTGACGATCCACGACTCGTCGCTGTTCGGGCTCGTCGACTACCAGAGCCCGACACAGGCGCAGGGCGGCCAGCCGCCCTACTTCTTCCAGGTCACGTTCCTGAAGGTGCTGTTCCGGGCGTCGGCGGTCGCGAGCTTCTCGAGCTTGATCGAGCTGCTCGTCGACGAGCTATTCGCCGAGCCGGTCGAGCTGGCGGGCAGCAAGCGCGGCAATGTCCTCCAGCTCAGCGGCGTCTACCAGCGCCAATCGAGCGGCGCGGGCACGTACACGTTCTCGACGACCGGCGACAACCTGTTCGCGTTCACCGACACGAGCGACACGCCGACAAAGCCGACGAGCGCCGTGCTCCAGAGCGTCGACGTGGCGAACGCGCAGTTCGTCACCGTGGTCGCGCCCGACCCGACCGACGGGTCCAAGCGCGCAGAGTCGCGTTTCGTGCTGACGGGCTCGGTGAGGTTCCTGCCGCAGGCCTTCGACGTGATGTCGTTCGGGTCGGACACCCAGGGGCAGCCGGCGGGCCAGCTGTTCTACTCGAACCTGTCGATCGACGTCTCGTACGTGCCCGACGAGGGCAACGCCGCCGACGTCTACACGTTCGACGCCACGGCGCTCGTGCTCGACCCCGCGCAGAGCAAGGCGCGTCCCAGAAGCCTGTTCGACGCGTTCCCTCTCACCCCGTCCGGCTTCGTGCACGTCCCCAAGCCCGCGGCCGACGCGAAGGGCAAATCGCCCACGCCCGCGAGCCTCGGCTACCTCGGGGTCGAGACGCCGGCGCTGCCGCAGTCCGGGATAGAGCCGCCGTGGTTCGGCATCATCGCCGACCTCGGGCTGGGCACCGCGGGGGCGCTCGCGGCCAAGGCCGGCTTCAAGTCGACGCTGCTCGCCGCGTGGTCGCCGAGCCGGGGCGGCGCGCCGAACATCGCCGTCGGCCTGACGCTGCCCGGCACTGGCCCGGCGGCCAAGCTCCTCAGCCTGGAGAGCGTCCTGAAGCTGAAGGTGGGCGACCTGACGCTGACGAGCGCCGAGGCCGCCTACGTCCTCCAGCTCCAGCAGATCGCGCTGAGCATCCTGAGCCTGACGTTGCCGCCCGCGGGCCAGGTCGAGGCGATGCTGTTCGCCGACCCGACGGGGGCGGATCACACGTCGCTCGGGTGGTACGCCGGCTATGCGAAGGCGGGGTCGTCGAAGTGAGGCCGGTCAACCGCGGCGCCTCGCCTCTGGTGAACGTCACGAAAGGCGTGAGGCGCGACGTCCTGGACATCCGCTTCGACACGCAGGCGCACTGGGACACCGACGCCAACACCGCTCAACGCAAGCTGGGCATGTTCAAGGGCGCCGACCCGATTCGCAGGGCACTCGGCCTGAGCGCGGTGGCGAAGCCCGATCCGACGTACGGCCGGGTCGTGGAGACCTTGGTCGCGGTGGAGACGAACCTGAACAAGCCGGTCGGCTGGTCCAAGCCGCGCTGGAAGGCGGCGAAGTCCAAGTTCGAGACGTTCACCAACCGTCTGACCGCGATCTACAAGCGCGCCGGGACACCGCTCCAGGGCCGCGTCGGCCCGTTTTGCAGCTTCTGCGAGCAGAGGCTCGCGGGCGAGATCCAGGTCGAGCACCTCGTCCCGAAGGGGACGTACACGCACATGTGGCTGCCGTGGAACAACTTCGCCCTGGCGTGCGGGCCCTGCAACACCAGCAAGCTCGGCAAGCCGAACTGGGCGACCTCGAGCGCATGGGGCCCGTTCGCTGATGCGATCGCGCGGGTCGTCGCCATCCGCGACCACTACCTGTGGGTCGACACGTCGGGCGCGCTCGCCTACCAGCTTCTGAAGCCTGTGCTCTGGTGGGAGGACGCGGGCACCTGGCGGACGGTCGACCATCCCGTGCACCCCGACACGCGATGGCGCAGCAGGAACCCCGACACGCGCGAGGTTCGCGCTGATGTCCACTCGACCGCGGGCGGCGCCGTCGGTCCGGCGACCCACCTGAATGTTCCGGTGCAGGTCGAGATAGCGGCCAGCGGGGGTGGGGCCAACCTGGCCAAAGCGCAGCGGACGATGACCCAGTGGGATCCGAACCGCGTCGTGCCGAACCCCGACGACTCGCTCTACGACCAGCGAATGTTCAACCGGACACAGGCGTGGGTGAAGCTGGTCCCCGCGGCGCGGCTCGCCGTGAACGCGAATGTCGCGGCCTTCAACGGCCAGTGGGACACGTTCCTCCTCGCGGCTGAGGGATGGGGGCAGTTCTCCGTGGTGCTGCGGATCCTCGAGCTGCTGAACGCTGCCGGGATCCCCGATCCCACGGGGGCGGCGCCGACGGTCATGCAGCGCTTCCTGACCGACGTGAATGGGCAGAACATCTACCCCGGCACAGCGACCGCGGGACTCCCCTGACCGGCGCGTGCGACCGCTGTCGAGGCCAGACTGGCAGTCGCGTTGGGAAGGTAGGCCGGCGCCACTGATCGCACTCGACCGGTTCGGGCACTACTGCGCTGCGTGCGAGCGGCCGATCCGCCAACGGCTGTTCGGGTGGGATGCGGCCACGGGTGACGTCGTGGGGAAGCTCAGGCGAGAGCAGTGGCCGCACCTGCTGCTCCTTTGCCCGAACTGCGCGGCCGGGGCCGCGGCGGGCGCCGGCGCCGGTCGCGAGCCGGGCCTGCTGCCGCATCGCGATGTCACGTTCACGGTCGACGACGAATCGCCGTTCGCCTATGAGCTGCGCCGGCTGAGGGCCGTCGCCGACGACGAGCTCATGGATGTCGAGCGGGTGATCGTGGTCGGCCGGTCGCCAGCGGCCGTCGCGACGATCGACTACTTCGCGCTGAACACGCCGTTCCACGACCCGCAGACCGACGAGCTGCGCCTGCTACCAGACGACGATCTCGGACTCGTCGAGTTCGACGATCCGCGACTCGAGGCCCGCACCCTCGTCTGGCGGCACGCCGACGCGTGCGCGGCCCGGATAGAAGCGGCCAGCGCGGAGCAGCGACCGGCGTTACTGAGCACGATGGCGGAAGTCGTGTCCGTCTGGGGCTGCTGGTCGGTCTGGGCGACAGTTCTCCGCCCGCGGCTCGATCAGCCCACGCTCCTCGCTCTGTTGCGAGGCCGGCCCGAACACTTCCCGTCGACCGACGCGGCGTGGCATCCGCAGGCGGGTCCGGAGGCGTCGCCGTGACACCGGACGACGCGCTCACCACGGTTCAGACCGCGCTCGAGGGCGCGCGTCCCAAGGGCAGCGTGCCGCTATCGCCGGCGACGCTCGGCACGCAACCCGGCCGGCGGGCCACCTCGCAGTTCGCGGGTCAGCTCGGGAGCGACACCGTGACGCTGACCCAGCAGGCGAAGGTCGACCTCGACCCGACGGCACACACGCTCACGGTGTCCGGCGCGACGCTGAACCAGCCGCTGCTGGGCGCGCCGGGACCGACCGTCACCGCTGTCCTCACCGCCGTCCCCGACCCCGAACATCCTGGATCGTTCCTGCTGCACGTCGCGATGCGGATCGACCCGGGGAGCAACTGGACTTTCGCGACGACGTTCAGCCATCTCGCGAAGAGCGATCTACAAGGGCTCACCCTACAGGCGAGTCCGGCGCCGTACTTCATGCTCCGCACCACGGCCGGCCCGGCCGACGCGTACGGTCCGCTCGCGCCGGTGGGGCTGAGCCTGTCGATGACCGCCACGATCGACGGCGCGTCGCTCATCAAGGCGCTGGCGCCGCTCGTCACGGTCTCGCCGGGGACGTCGATTGCCCTGAGCGGGCCGGTCTCAGCGAACCCAGACGGCGAGAGCGTCGCACTCCGCGGCTCGTTCGGCAACTCGCCGACGGCGCCGCTCCATGCCGCCGGCCTGCCCGCGATCACGCTGTCGAATCCGGACCTCACGTTCGCCGGCGGCGCCGCGCACGACGACAAAGGAATCTGGGGCGCCACGGTCAACGTCGGCGTATGGGGCAGTGCGAGCGTCGGTGGCTCGGCGCTGCCGTTCGGCGTCTCGGTGCCCGTCACGGCGTCGGGCGTGTGGGAGCTCTTCCTGATTCCCGGCCTCGGTGTGTCGTTCCAGCAGCTCGCGACCTTCGTGCCGGGGCTGTCGCTCGTCGACGCGATCCCCGACGAGCTGAAGAGCTGCCTGAGCGTGGAGCTCACCGTATTCTCGATCAGCCTCTACGGGTCGCCCGGATCGATGCGACCGGCGGCCCTCCAGCTCCAGGTCGGCGCGCCCGAGCCGTGGACGCTGGTGCGCGGCATCGCGGCGATCGAGCGGGTCGAGATCGCGTTGGCGGCGACGATGCCGGCGACCGGCCCGGCCCAGATCACCGGCCACGTCGCTGGCGCTCTCGGCCTTGGGTCGCACGATCTCGAGATCGACATCTACGTCCCGCTCCCGCTCGGCGGGCCGATCACCCTGTCCTCGTACCCCCAACTTCAGCTCCCAGGAATCGGCGCGATCGCGGGGCTGATCGGCGGCACGGACCTCGAGTCGACGCTCCCGAAGGGCGTCGCCGACATCGGATCGTTCGTGCTCGACGGGGCGTCGCTGACCGTCGACCCGACCGGGCCGTCGCTGACCAACGCGTCGATCGACCTCTCGGCCGGTGGCTGGACGATCGTGCCGGGCTGGGTTTCGCTCCAGAACATGCACGTCGACTTCGCGGTCTCGGATCCGTTCAAGAACGCGGTCGTCACCGGCGCCGTCGGAGGCTGGCTGCAAGTCGGGCCCGCGTGGATCGTCATCGAGGCGCAGAAGGGCGGCGCCGCCGGCTGGGAGCTCACGGTCAACGCGGAGGACATCCCGCCGGTGAGCCTGGGCGACCTCGAGCACCTGGCGGGCGTCGACCTCTCCCCGGTAGTGCCCCATCAGCTCGCGGACAAGAAGTTCACGATCAGCCAGCTCGACTTGAGCGCGAACCTGTCGCGCCCGTCGTTCGAGCGCTTCGACATCGTCATCCACTCCGACGATCAACCGTGGCAGATCTTCCCGAGCGGCCCCGCGCTGGACTCGATCGCTGTCGGGCTGACGATCGACCACACCTCCGGGTCGCCGGTCGCGTCCGGCTTCCTGACCGCCGAGCTCGAATGGGGCCCGGCGGCCGTGGTGTTCGAGGCCGACTACCAGGGCGGCAGTGGGTGGGAGCTCTCAGGGCAGCTCGAATCGCCGCTCGAGCTTGGGCAGATCGTCTCCTCGGCGCTCGACATCACGGTTCCCCACGGGCTCGACCGGCTCTCGGTCACCAGCCTGTCGGTCTCCTACACGACCGCGGACGAGAACTACTCGATCGCGGGCGCCGTCGGGTGGAAGCCGGAGATCCCTGGCGTCAGGCTCGAAATCGGCGCGAGCGCGTCGCTGTCGCGCACGACCGACGCCAACGCACCTGACGGACACGCCTACCAGGGCCGGCTCGAAGGCGACCTCAAGAGCCACTGGGGCAGCGACCAGCTCGAGGTCTCGGTCGCCTACGAGTTCACGAAGGGCGCGACCACCGCCAAGAACTACGTCTTCAAGCTCGGCTTCAACGGCATCACGTTCACCGGCACGATGACGTCGTCGTCCACCGGCGACACGATCGTCACCGTCCGCCTAGGCGGGCTCACGTTCGGCGAGATCGTCGAGTACCTCGTCAACCTCGTCGAGGGCACGACCGGCTTCAAGCTGCCGGCGCCCTGGGACGTCCTCGACAAGATCAACTTCGACGACCTGGCGCTGGTTCTCAACGTCACCCAGCGCACGGTCGGCATCGAGGTCGACATCAAGGAGAACCTCGGCCTCGTCGACATCGAGACGCTGACGCTAACCTACCTGCACAAGGGCGGCGGCGCCTCGGTCGACATCGCGATGACCGGCAGCTTCGCGGGCACGGCGCATACGAAGGACAACCCGCTCAAGTGGGACATGCTTAACGACTCGCCGCCGGCCGCCCCGGGGGCGGGGGCCGCGCTGCTCGACGTGGACTACCTGGGCGTCGGCCAGCACCTCGTCATCGCCGACCCGAGCGCCACCCGGATACCCGCCGTGATGAAGGCGCTGGAGGACACGATCCTCCAGCCCAAGGGCAGGCCGCCGCCGTGGAAGACGCTGTCGTTCGACTCCGCGGCGGGCTGGCTGTTCGGCGCCGACATCATCGTGATGGGCACCGTCACGGTCCAGGTGGTCTTCGACGACCCGGAGATGTACGGCGCCCGGATCGCGCTCGCGGGCCAGAAGGCCGGGTCGTTCGCGGGTCTCGACTTCGAGATCCTCTACCGCAAGCTGAGCAACACGCTCGGCGTCTACCACGTCGAGCTGAAGCTGCCCGACGTCATGCGCCACCTCGAGTTCGGCGAGGTGTCGGTGACGCTGCCGGTCGTCATCCTCGACATCTACACCGACGGCGGCTTCAAGATCGACCTCGGCTTCCCCTATGGCGGCGACTGGTCGGTCTGTTTCGGGCTCGAGGTGTTCCCGTTCGTCGGCGCCGGCGGCTCCTACTTCGCCAAGCTGAACAGCGGGGTCGGGGCCGACGTCCCGCAGATCACCAACGGCACGTTCGGCCCGGTGATCGAGTTCGGCGTCGCGCTCGCGGTCGGCGTCGGCAAGGACTTCGAGGAGGGTCCGCTCAGCGCCGGCATGTCGCTGACGGTGCAGGGGATCCTCCAGGGCGTCGTCGCCTGGTTCAACCCGAGCGACAAGAGCCTGCCGTCGGACCGCTACTACAAGATCGACGGCTCGATCGCGATCATCGGCAAGCTGTACGGGACCGTCGACTTCAAGATCATCCGCGTCTCGCTGTCGGTGGTCGCGCAGGTCAGCGCTGCGATCGAGGTGGCCGCCTACGCGCCGATCCTGATCGACCTGTCGGTGGACGTCGAGGTCGAGGCGAGCATCAAGATCCTCTTCATCCGGATCCACTTCTCGTTCGGCCTGCACCTGAACGCGTCGTTCACGATCGGATCCGCGCAGGCGACGCCGTGGCACATCGGGACGCCGGCCCCGGAGTCGAGCCGCCTCGCGGCCAACCGCCCGTCGCTGCTCGCCCGCGCCGAGCTCCCGCACCACGCGTTGGCCGCGGCGCGGCCGATGCTGGCCACCGCCGTGGGCGCGCCGGTCGGTGCGACGTGGACCCCGATGCTCGTCCTCGACCAGCAGGCGAAACTCGACATCACGCTCGCGCCCGCGTTCACGGTGGCGGACGGCGGTGTCACGGCGGTGATGCTGGCCGTGGTCCCGACCGACGCGCCGACCGAGCACGCGTCCGCCGACGAGCTCCGCGAGGCCGCTCGGGCAGGCGGGAACGGAACGCGCGACATCCCCTTCAACCGCCTGATCGAGTCACTCATCAAGTGGGGCATGCAGACGCGGACCGGCGGCCACAGCGGCACGATCACCGCCGTCGACCTGGCGCAGATCTACGCCAGCCTGGCGGCGCCGGGCGTGGAGTACGCCGCCGACGGCTTCCTGTACTCCAACGTCGCGAAGTTCCTCGGCGACAACTTCACGGTCGACCTCCAGGCCCCGCCGCCCGACGACAACGGGGGCTTCGGCAGCGCGGTCATGCCGATCCCGCCGCCGCTCACTATGACCCCGCAGGACACGGCGTACAAGGTCGACTTCGGGGCGAGCCCCGAGGTGGGATCGACCTATCTGGACGAGGTCGCGCAGCTGCTCGCGCAGAGCGCGGTCGACTACGACGCGAGCCGGGCGCACGACCCGCTCGCGCCCGCCCCGCCGGCGCCGCCGGCGCCCGTGCAGGAGCGCATTACCGAAGCGCTCTTCGGCGACTGGATGCTGCTCGTGGCCAAGGCGTCGGTGCAGGCGGCCTCGGACGCGCTCAAGCGCTTCGCCTGGGATCCGGCAACCGACGAACCGAGCATGGCGCTCGCGGCCGCGAAGTACGCGCCGCCCACGCTTCAGTACCGCGCGCGTGACGGGGACACCTCCGCGTTCGTCGCCGCGCTGTTCGGCATCACCGCAAAGGAGCTGGTCGCCGCCAACGGCGACGTCGACTGGAACGCGCTCGGCCCGAAGGTGACGCTCACGGTCCCGACCCCGATGGCCTACGCGCCGTACGTGGTGACGGCGACCGACGCGCTCGACAACGTCGCCAAGGCCTGGGGAGTGACGGACGCTGCGATCACCAACGCAAACCCCCACGTCACGTTCGCGCCCGGGGCCTCGCTGCGCATCCCGGTCCCGGAGCTCCTCTTCCACATCGCCGAGGCGAACGCCGGCGCTCCGCTCGCGGCGGCGCAGCTCCCGATCGCCGGGCTCACCCACGCCGTCGTCGTCGGCGAGACCCTCCGCAAGATCGGTGGCCTCTACGGGGTGACGGCGGCCGACATCGCGACGGCCAACGCGACCAACTCCGGCGTCCTGCGGCCCGGGGCGATGCTCAACGTCGGCTCGGCGGCCGGGCCGATCCCGTACCTCGTCGCGACGGGCGACACCTACGAGCTGATCGCCGCATACACGGTCGCGCGCGCCGGGCCGATCTCCGACCCGTACCTGACCTGGTTCGAGAACACCATCGCCAGCGACCCCGCCAACGCCGCCGTCGACTTCTCCGGCACGATCGCGTCGGGGACCACCGTCACTGTGCCCGTGGCGAGCGTCCAGTCGGGCGTGATCGTCCAGACGGGGACGACGACCGACACGACGAAGCCCGGCGACACGCTCGCGCTCGTCGCCGCGATGTGGGTCGAGCTCGACCTGCACGCGGCGGCGGTCGACACGCTCGCGGGCAACATCAAGACCGCGAACAACAACGCGCCGCTCACGCCGGGCACGACGATCGGCATCCCCGTTCAGCAGCACAAGGTCGCCCCCGGCGACACGTTTAAGTCGCTGGCCGACCGGTTCGGCCTGACGCCCGCCGACCTGGGCGCCGCGAACGCCGACCAGGACGTACTCGCGCTGGCCGCGGCGCTGGCCCTTCCGCCCGGCACGAAGGTCACCGTCGCCGAGGGCGCGACGCTGACCAGCACGGCCGCCGCGCTCGGACTGACCGTCGACGAGCTGGCCGGCCGGATCGGCGGCATTGCCGGACTGTTCGACACGAGCGCGTCGCTGACGATCCCCGGCGCCCGGGCGATCGATATCGAGGCGCTGATGGACATTCTCGTCGCGTCCGCGACCAACGGCGTCGCGAGCATGGCGTCGCACATGATGCTCCACGGCCTGCAGCTCCCCTCCGACCTGAGCGGCGCCAACACGGCCAAGCTCTCGCCGCTGTACGCGCTTACCGGGCAGCAGTTCCCGGCGCCGGGAACGCCGGAGAACTACGACATCTTCTTCGACGTCGACACGCCGAACCCGTGGATCGCCGCGGCGCACCTGGACGCGCCGGTGAGCGAGACCGCGATGAGCGAGCACTGGCCCGACACGACGCTCCAGAACCCGCTGACCGGCCCGTTCACCGGAGCGATCCAGGTGTTCCCGATGACCCGCGCCGCGCCCGTCCGGCACGCCCTGTCGCCGCCGGTCTCGTGGACCGCCGGACAGCCGCCGACGCTGCCCGGCGGATCGACGGGCGGATCGTTCTCGCTCTGGCGACTGCCCCCGTCGCTCATTGCCCAGGTCGAGGCCGCCGCCACGCCGCCGGCCTACGACATGATGACCGCGCCCAAGGGCTCGGCCGCCGCCGCGCCGGAGCCGGTCGCGTCCTACGCCTGGGCCACGTGGCTTCCGCTGACGATCCGCCGCGTGGCCGCGCCGGGTGGCGGCTGGATACCGGGGACGTACGTCCTCGTCGGCGCCGGCGAGGCAGACCGGGACGTGCTGCTCGAGCTGTGGCAGGCCGTGGCGACCGACACCGGGCAGACGCCTCAACTCTTCCTGCTGCACGCCGGGCCGTCGCCGTCGGACCAGCTCGTCGCCGACGCGCTCGATACCGCGAACACCGCCGTGCTCAAGACCAACACGTCGACGACCACCCACAGCGGGCCGGACCTCGAAGCCGTCGCCGCCGCGGCCGTCGGGACGCCCCCGCCGGGCGCCTTCGCGCGGATCTCCGACGCCGCGGGCTTCCTCGGGCTTGCGTGGGAGGCGAGCGTGACCGGCAGCGGCGGCTTCTACCTGACCTACGCCGCCCAGGGAGGGGCGCCGCTGCCCGACAGCGTATTCGGCGCCGGCGACGACGCCGAGCTGTGGCTAGTAGCGCTGCTCGGCGAGCAGACGCAGACGCCTCACACCGACCGCACGCTCCGCCCGTACACGACCGGCGCGGTCGCCGCGGGCACGCTCGACACGACGAAGGTCTCGGTGTTCGCGCAGGCCGAGTCCCGTGACACCGTGCGCGCCGCGACCGGACCGCCGGGCAACGTCGCGTTCGCCGGTCAGCGCCCCAACGCCAACACGGACACGACGCCCACCGTCGAGCAGCAGCTCACCCGCCAGCTCTTCTCACTGCTCGACTGGAAGATCGACGACAACGCCGTCTTCAAGCCGCCGCCGCTGACGCTCCCGGTCGGGCCGGCGACGACGAACCCGGACGACCCAAGCGCGGGCAACGACAACACGACCTGGTACTACCACCAGGCGATCCCGGTCGCCTCGCTGGTGACGCCGCCGGCCACGCAGCGGTCGTCCGCGCTGCCGCCGGTCGCTGGCAACCCGTACCTGGGCATCGGCCCGACCGCGGAGCTGCCGCTCGAGTTCGCGTTCCGCGACGCGTTCGGCAACCAGATCGTGCCCGACGCGCCGGTCCCGCCGCTGTCCGTGCCCGTGCGCTACTACGACGCGCTGCTGGGACTGGTGTCATGGCCGGCCGCCACTGGCACCTACCTGGTCGACAAGGTCACGAACGCAGCAGAGCTCGGCGTCATGGTCGAGCTCGGCGTGTCGAAGTACGTCCCCGGCGGCGCCAACTCATATGCGACCGCGGTGAGGACGGCGGCCGCGCACCAGCTCACCTACGAGCGGCTCTACTACCAGCTCGGGCAGCCCGACGTGAGCTGCTCGGTCGCCACGTCGCTGGACGCCCCGGGAACGGTGCGGCCGGAGCTGGCGGACCTGACCGATCGCGCGCTGGCGTTCGCGGCTGGCGCGTACGTCTACCTGGGCACCGCGCAGAACGTGCACCAGGCCGAGTTCACGGTGACAGAGGACTCCGACACGCTGCAGGCGATCGCCGCGCCGTACCGCGCGACGGTCGGCCAGCTTGCCGCCGCGAACGCCGCCGCCGACGCCTCGCTCCTCTTCGCCGAGCCGCTCCAGATCCCGCTGCTGCTCGTCGTCCAGCCCGGCATGTCGATCGGCGCCCTCGCGGCCGCCGCGCCCTCGGACCCCGGCGATCTGCTCGCGGAGAACGCCGACGCGCCGTTCGCGGCGGCGGTCGTCCTCGACACGGCGCCCCGCCACTACACGACCAGCGCGGGCGACACGCTCGCCTCGGTCGCCGCGCTGATGGACGACACGCCGGCGGGCGTCGCGGGCGCCAACGCCACCCGGCAGAACGTCGTCGCCAACGGGGCGAAGGTCGCCTGCGGGACTGCCACCGTCACCGCGGGCGGCAGCGACACGCTCACGACGCTCGCGCAGAAGCTCGCGGCGGCGGCCGGCAAGGACGTCACTGTCACCGACCTGGCCGCGGCCAACACGACGGTGGCGCTGTTCGTTCCCGGCTCGCAGCTTGCGATCGCCGCGGTGGAGCCGATCGACGGCGACGACGCGGGCGCGCGCAGCCACCAGATCGTCGGCGGCGAGACGCTCGGGCACATCGCGTCGACCGAGAGCTGCACGGTCGCGGGGCTGGCGCTGGCCAACGCGCAGGACCCCAAGGTGCTGAACCCGAAGGCCACGTTCACGTTCCCCGACCCGAACGGCAAGGCGCCGATCACCGTGCAGGTCGGCGACGGCGGCACCTTCGCCTCCGTCGTCGCCGCGTTCGCCGCCCCCCCCAAGGGCGTCGTCCTCGGCGTCGCCGACCTGGCGGCGGCCGGCCAGGGCGACGGCACGCTGCTCGCGCCGGACGCGACGCTCGCGATCACCGACTACGTCACGCAGACGCCGTCTCCCACGCAGGCGGCGAGCACGCCGGCGAGCGTCGTCGCCGCGGCCGCGCCCGGGCTCAAGATGGACCGCCTCGCCGCCCTGAACGCGCCGCGGCCGGCCGGCGCCTTCCCCGATGGGGCGGTGCTGTCGCTCGGGATGGCGCCGTCGTACACGCCCAAGAGCGGCGACACGCTCGCGTCGATCGCCGCCGCGCACCGGCTGACGGTCGACCAGCTTGCGGCCGCCAACGCCACCACCGGGCTCGTCGTGGGCGGCATCCCGCCGGCGCAGGTGGCGATTCCCGGCGTCGTCACGCTGCCCGCGCATGCGACCTTCCCCGTGCAGATCGAGTTCGGCCCCGACGACGGCCCGACGCTCGACGCGCTGGCCACCGACCTCGGCGTGCCGTCCGCCGACCTGGCCGCGCTCAACCCGGGCCTGGGGGGCGGCGCGCTCCCCGCCGGCGCGCTCGTGGTGACGCCGCCGCCGGTCGTCGGCGCCCACACCGCGGTGAACGCGCTCGCGGCCGTCCTCGGCGTCGACGCCGTCGACCTGGTCGCCGCCAACGCGGCGCTCGCGGGACTGGTCGCACTGAACGTCCAGTTCAGCGACAAGGTCACGTCGACCTCCGAAGACACCCTCGGATCGATCATCGCGGCGCTTGCCGCCGCCGACCTGGACTACGACGCCGAGGCATTCGTCGAGGCGTGGGGCGACAAGGCGACGCTCAACGGATCGGCGGCGGTCATCGTCCCGCCCGCCCGCCTGCGCGTGAGCGCCGCGTTCGCCGACGTCCACGTGCCCGCGCCGTTCACGCCGCTCGAGGTCACGCTGACCGTGCGCCGCGATCCCGCGTGGCTCGACCTCGACATCCCGCCGGACGATCCCGTTGGGGTCGACACGACGCCGCTGGCGCCCTACCTCGGCGAGGGGCGGAGCGCGCACCCGCTCGCCTGGTTCGCGGACAAGTTCGAAAAAGCGCTCGCGAGCGCGCGGCTGAAGCTGGCCACCGGGCCGCAGCCGGACGAGGGGACGCGGGGTGTCTGGGTCGTCGACTTCGGCGCGTCGGGCTTCGAGCAGGTCAAGGTCGACGGCACGCAGCCGCGCTTCTACGCGCTGCCGCCGGTGAGCCGGCAGCTCCAGTCCGGGACGGCCGACGTCGGCGAGTACGACCCCGGGAGCGGGAACATCGTGTCCGTGCAGGAGAAGCAGTTCCGGTCGGTCGATCTCGACGCCCTCCTGCGCGCGTTCTTCGAGGGCGTCGACGCCCTGCTCGACCCGGCGTCGGCTGTGGCCGCCTGGCGCCAGCAGCCGGCCGCCTTCGACCGGATCGTCGCCGCGAAGGACAACATCGCCGGCCAGCTCAGCCAGCTGGTCGTCGAGATCCTGGACGAGTTCGTGGACGGCCCGGCGATCCAGGCCGCGCGCGACGCGCTCGCCGACGCCATGCGGGAGCGGCTTGCCTCCGCCTACACCACCGACGCGGTCGTCCAGTTCCCGGCCAACGTCAGCTCGCCGTTCGTCCGGGGCTACGAGATTCAGCCCGGCGACGGCTTCCAGCAGATCGGCGACTACTACGGCGTGAGCCGGCAGGGCGCGGCGCAGGGCCTCGCGACGGCGCCGCTGATCGTGGCGCCCAAGGTCACGTGGACCGCCACCGCGAGCGGCAAGACGTACTACACGACCGCGGGCGACACGCTGTCCGACGTTGCGGCCGCACTCGGCGTACCCGTGATCACGCTGCCGGACGGGACGACGACGAGCGACACGCCGTTCGCCAGCGGCGTCCCGGTTGGCGCCAGCAGCCTCGCGCGCGCGACCGCGGCGAACGAGACGTTCGCGACGCTGGCCACGGCGTTCATGGCAGACCCGGCGACCGTGGGCACCGCCGTCCAGGACGTGTCCGGCCTGCTCGCGTCCGGCGCCGTCGTGTGCTTCGGCAACCAGTCGCACCAGGTCGGCACGAACGAGACGCTCCGCCAGGTCGCCGGGGCCCTGAGCACGACCGCCGGCGTGCTGGCCGCCGATCCCGGCGTCGTCGCGCAGCCGAATCTGATCGCCGCGGGCCAGCCGGTCCACTGCTTCCCGTCGCGGGGCCCGGTGGCGCCGCGGCTGTCGGGCAAGCCGGCGGCGGAGGTCTACCGGGCGAGCGCCGGCGACGGCGTGGCCGCGCCGCTGGCGTACTACAAGGTGAGCGTCGAGGCCCTGGCCGACGCGCTGGCCGACGCCCAGGGAGTCCTGGCCGAGAACACGTCGGTCACCTATCAGGGGACCACCCAGCCGATCGCCACCGGCGACACGCTGCGCACGCTCGCCGCGAAGTTCCCCGGCCCCCCGACGCCCGCGGCGCTCCTCGCCGGCATCGACCCGCACGCGCCGCTGCTGCGCCAGAACGCGTCGATCCCGGTCGGCCGGGTCAGCATGCAGGCGGTCGCGACAGACTCGTTCGAGACGGCCGCGGCGCGGCTGGGCGTCGATCCCGTCGTGCTCGCGGTGGCCATCGAGGACAGGGGCGGCCTGCTCGCCCCGAACACGGTCGTCTCCTACGACGGCAACACGTGCACGATCAAGGGCGGCGAGACGCTGGCGCAGGTGGGGAGCGCCGTCGGCGCCACCGTCACACAGCTCGCGGAGCAGGCTTCGTTCCTCCAGACCCCGAGCCTGTTCGCGAGCGGCGCGGAACTCAACGTGCTGCAGGAAATGCCGAACCTGTCGCTCTCCACGGCGAAGGCGACGCTGGCGAACGAGGGCGGTCCGCTGTCGCTCCTGTTCGCCACCGACAGCGACGCCGAAATGACCAGCATCTTCCTCGACCTCGACTACTCGGTGAACGCCATCGAGTTCCAGATCGACGACGTGGCCGGGACGGGCGGCTACCAGGAGTCCGACTGGCTGCACTTCCCCGTCCCTCTCGGCGTCAAGGCGTTCTCCGGAAGCGTCGACCTCGAGGCCGGGCAGACCCAGGTGCCGATACCGCTGCGTGCCTATCCGCAGATCCCGTCGATCACCGCGCAGCGCGCGCTCCAGACGTTCACCGCGGCGACGACCGCGACCGAGGCGAAGCAGTGGGACCTGTCCGTCGACGTCACGCACCAGAGCGCGGCGCAGGACGAGCTGCTGCTCGACGTCGACTTCACCGGCGCGGCAGTGAGCGCGCCGCCACAGACGGGCGACGCCCTGTTCGGCCCGCTCGTCCAGTTCGACGAGGTCTGGGCCGGGCTGCGTCACGACCTGGCTCGCCTGCCGGCCACGGCGGCGACCGACACCGTGCTCCAGAACGCGCTGCTCTCGTTTGCCGGGATCGCTGAGTCGATCCAGACGGCCGTCGCGGCCGAGGTCGCGGCTCGCCAGCCGCGCCCCGTCCCGGCCGTGGGGACCGGCGACGGGTCGCACTACGACTTCGTGCTCGACACCACTTACGACCGCGGCGCCACGCCGACGCTCGCGTCCGTCGACCTGACCGTGCCTGACCCGGGCGACACGGTCGACTCGCCATGGCCCGCGATCTACGTCGGCGACGCGCCGGGGCCGCTCGACGCGGACCCGCCGGAGAAGCAGAACGGAAAGCTCGTTCGCCGCTACCACTACCCGCCCGGCCAGGTCCCCGCGTTCGCGCCGCTGGCCAGGACGTTCGTGTTCCCGGACACCGCAGTCGACCCCGACCTCGAGAAGCGCAAGGGCCGCGACGCCGTGCACTGGCAGGCCGGCGAGACGTCGGTCTCGGTGCGTCGCAACGCGGATCTCATCCCGGGCCGGCCGACGAACAAGTGGCTGGTCTACGAGACCCCGCCGGTCGCGTTCCCGAACCCCGCGGTGCCGCAGCTCCTCAACGCCCAGCCGATCGCGGGCCCGGTCGGACGCCTTGACGAGGCGCTGGCGGCGGTCCTGACCGACCTGCTCACCGAGAACGGTGTGCCGCTCGGCGGCGAGCACCGGCTGCGGGTCTCGTGCCGGTACGAGCGCCCGCTGGGGGACGGCGAGCAGGTGCTCGTGCAGCTGCCGCTGTTCCTGGCGCCGCTCGTCAGCTTCGACCACGAGACGATCGCCGAGTTCGCTCGGGCCGCCCAGACGCAGGTGGACAGCTGCCTGAGCCACGCGGGAATCATCCCGCGCGGAGCGGAGCGCTACGTGCTCGACGTCGCGGTCTACGCCAGCGGCGATCAGGCGCTGACCCGGCCGCTCGTCGAGCTGTCGGACTACTACGTGCTGGTGGGCTGAGTCGCGCGGCGGTCGCTAGCGCCGCCGCTCTGTCATCTGGGTCGGCCCAACATGCTTGCGTAGCCACTCCACGAGCGGCTGCGCCGCCTCGAGCGATGCTCGCACCCGCCGCCATCACTCCGGCTTGTGCAGCCAGCCGCGCAGCTCGTCGCGGCGCGACACCGTCAGCGACTTCAGCCTCAGCAGATCGAGCCGCGGATGGTCGGCCGGATACCCGACCGGCGCGCGCATGAGCTCCGGCTCGGGCAGCGTCATCCCGCCGTCGCGGCGCGGGCGATCGCCTTCCCGAGCGACGCCGCGGTCCGCGGCGCGTCGATGCCCCGGCGGATCCGGTCGAGCTGGTCGCGCGCCGCATGGTGCAGCCGGCGCCGACGAACAGGCCGTCGAGCGACACCTCGATGTAGTAGCCGTAGCGGTCGGCGAGCGCCGGTTCCGAAAGGAGCGGCAGGAAACCGTCGGCGAGGACGGGGCTGATGAGCAGCATTGGCTCGCCACATCCGATCAGCTCGTACTCCAGTACTACGCCATTGACCTTTACGCTCTCCATGGGTCCTCCTCGTTGGCTTGGGTTTTTGTGGTCCCTAACCCAGATGCGTGAGCAAGACTGTTACGGCGGTAACTCTCACGGTTACTTTCCGTGCCGTGCCCACCTGCGATGAGCGATGGCGTGGGTGAGGCCGTCGTCGAGCGCGCACACGACGCGGCAGCGCGGGGAGACTGGGATGAGGCGTTTGACCTCTTTATGAGGGAAGACGCGGAGGGTCTCGCGGGTCCCGCCGATCTGCCGGTCCTTGGCGAGGTCGCCTACGCAGCGGGCCATCTCGATGTGACCATCGAGGCGTGGGAGCGGCCAACCGCTCCGTCAGGTTGCGCGACATCTCGAGCACGACACGGCAGTCCCTTAGGGGACGGCAGGGACCCATGGGACACGGGGCCGCCGGCGATGACGTTCAGGGCCGCGGTGAGCTCTGGCGGAGCGGCCGTCGCAGGCAACGCGCGCACTGTCGAGCACCTCAGCGGCACGAACGAGTACCGCATCGACTTCGCGCACAGCCCAGCCGGGTGCATCTTCAACGCCACATTGGCTGCCGTGCAGGCCGGTCCCGTGCTAGAGCAGCCACAGGCGGGGCGGATCACCGTGGCTCAGGACGGGCCGCGTGTCCTCGTGCGGACGTACGCTGCGGACGGCTCGGCTAGCGAGCAGCCATTCCATCTCAGCGTCGGCTGTTAGCTGAGCCGGCCAGGAGGATGCGCGCCCACTGCTCGGCCAGCTCGGCAGTGTAAGGCCCCGGAAGGCGGCCGAGGCGAACCTCACGGCTGCACAGGCACATCGCCATCACGAGCCGGAGCTCGTCCTCGTCCAAGTCGGCAACGAGCACGTGGCAGCGCCGCGGTCCGGCCAGCGCGACGAGCCGACCGTCATAGACGATCGGGTGTGCGACGCCCTCAGATTCCGCGGCCGAGGTCATGTCCCTCAATCCATCCGGCTCGGGTGCGCCGGTAGACGATGGTCAGCTCGAAGTGCCGCGTCGTGCGTCTGCATGCGAATCGCCTTTTCGCCCTCTGTATGCGATCTCACGCGGAACGTCGCCCCTGGCGGCATCAACGCTCGAGACCGAGCGACCGGTCCTTGGACTTGGCGTCGCACGCCCGCCTGATCGCCGCGGTCGCGAGATCGAACGCCCGAGCCGCGTCGCGGTCGGGCGGCCGGTCGCCCAACGGCGCGTCGCCGAGCTGCTGACCATGCCGACGCCGATAGTCGTCGATCGCAAGCGCAGCCCGCCGCCAGGCGAGCAGCGCGGCCGGCTCCGCGGTCGCCGCGGGCCGGCGCCCGATCGCCCCGACGAGCCATCGCGGCGACGTTCGCTCGAGTTCATCGAGGCGCGCCGCCCTCGCCGACTGGTCCGGGTTGACGGCCGCGCTGCGACCCTGCTCCTCCCTGATCACCGCGTTCGCCTCGGTTATGAGGCGGTTCACGCGCGTGTAGCTCAGATCCAGCCGCTCCCCGATCTCGTCGTAGCTGAAGCCGGTGACGTGGAGCGCCTTCACCTGACGCCGGCGGTCCGGAACCCGCCCCAGCGCCTGCAACGCCTCCCGGAGCCGCATGCGGATCGCGAGCGGATCGTGCGGGTCCGCGGGCTCATGGATGGGGCCCTGCCTTCCCTCGTCGTCGGTTATGAGGAATCCGACGTGATTCGCCTCCACTCCGTGCAGCCGCCACGCCTCGCGCTCGGCCGTGGTCACAAGCCAGGCGCGCCAGTTGCGGTCGCGATCCGGCTGGTAGCGCATGAACTGCTGCCAGGCGAACGCGCAAGCGTCGTCGACGATGTCCGGCGATGTGTTCGTCCGGCGCTGGACGAT
Source organism: Solirubrobacteraceae bacterium (assembly GCA_050696935.1). Classification (GTDB taxonomy): domain Bacteria; phylum Actinomycetota; class Thermoleophilia; order Solirubrobacterales; family Solirubrobacteraceae; genus DASSUW01. The sequence goes on from JBOGYU010000009.1 coordinate 27,300, forward strand.
GCGGACGAAGTGCGGGTTGAACGCCCGGAAGAGATCCGCCTCGTCGCCGCGCGGAACGCGGCTTGATGGTCCAGGCTCATCGTCGCCGTCGCCGGAGGACGTACGTTCCGACGAGGCTTTGGACCCCGTTCGGACCCCGTCGCCGCCTCGCGGGCCCTGAGGCTCGCCTGAAACCTGCTGGTTTGCAGGTATTTCTGAGGGTGAGCGACGGGATTCGAACCCGCGACCGCCGGGACCACAACCCGGGGGTCGATCCTCCGTTTCGTCGCTCACGGCCGCGACCCGCCGTGTGCGGTCGCGAGCCGCTCGCGTGTGCGGTCCGTGTGCGGTCCAGCCGGAAAACGCCTCCGGACGGCCTCCGCGCTACGACGCCGTTCTCGGCGCCCGATTCGCCTCAGGAGCGGGGAATTCTGCTGCTTCCTGAGGCCTCCGGAGTCCTCCTGAGAACTCCGGGCCCTCAGTGAGGTCTTCACGTTTGGGTGTTTGCGGGCTGTTTGTGAGCCGGTCGGCGACCTGACCACGGCTTAAGCGCCCGGCGACCACATCGGCCTTGGCGTCAGTCCCGGCGCCGGTCGGCCTCGAGGCG